>NZ_JALBGZ010000718.1:0-3107 GCF_023006515.1 Bradyrhizobium sp. PRIMUS42 | reverse complement strand
CTGGTGACGCGCGTCAGCGCATCCTTCACCGAGCGCGTCAGCCGCACCGGATTGTCGGTGACCCCGGCGCGTAGCGAGCCGCCGGCGCCAGCCATGAACAGCACCGTGCACAGCGCCGGCTCGCAATTCTCCTGGATGCGCTCGACCGAGAATTTCAGATCGGCAGGCATCTCGGTCTCGACCGGCTTCAGTGTCTCGTCGAGCACGTAATAGGACGAATGCTCGCCGGTGGTGGAAACCATGAGCATGGTCAGACCGGCCTTTGCCTCCTTGGCATCGAACGGCCCAAGGATCGCCAGCGGATCGGAGATGTCGGTTCCGCCCCACCCCGTGCCGGGATCGGCGACCTGGAAATAGCGGCCGGGCGTCGAGCGCCGGCCCTTCATCTTGATGCCGGTGTCGGCGATGTCGAGCAGCTTGCCGGCCTGGTGTTCGCTCAGCACGCCGGTGATGTGGTCGTCGACCACGACGACCTCGTCGACCTTGCCGTGCCATTGCTTGGCGAACATGCCGATCGTCGCCGAGCCGCAGCCGACGCGCATCCGCTCTTCTTTCACGCCGTTGACGATCGGCGGTTGGCCGGCCTGCACGACCACGCTCGCGCCGCCGTCGATGGTCAGCTCCACCGCCTTGCAATTGGCGAGGTCCATCAGCGTGTCGCAGGTGACGCGGCCTTCCTTCTTGGAGCCGCCGGTCAGATGATGCACGCCGCCGAGCGAGAGCATCTGCGAGCCGTATTCGCTGGTGGTGACGTGGCCGACCGCCTCGCCCTGCGCGCGCACCGTCGCGGTTTCGGGGCCGAGATATCGGTCGGTGTCGATCTTCACCTTGATGCCGCAATAGGAGAAGATGCCCTCGGTGACGACAGTCACCATGTCGACGCCGTCGACCTCAGCAGAGACGATGAAGGGGGCCGGCTTGTAGTCGGGATAGGTGGTGCCCGCGCCGATCGCAGTGACGAAGGTCGAGGGCTCGTGGACGATCTTGCCGTCCCAATCTTCGGTGCGGCTGAACGGGACCAGCTTGCCGCCATGTGAGACGGTGCGCTCCAGGATCACATGCGGATCGACGCGGACGAGCTTGCCCTCGTGATTGGCATAGCGATCGCAGGCACCCGCCGCGCCCGGCTTGATGTAGCACATCACCGGACATGCATCGCAGCGGATCTTGTCGATGGCAGGGCTCGTTGTTTCCATCACCATGTGAGAAGCCGGCGGACCGCAGTTATCATTCGTATACGAACGATGGTGCGCGCGCTCCCGATGGCTGTCAAGCGGCGGTGCGGCGCAAAAGATGCGGCTGCTGCATAAAACCTCATTTGCCTAACCGCTCTGTCCACAAAGAAGGCAGTCGCGCTGCACTGCGGCATGCACGGCTTGCACGTTTGTGTACAAACGGTATCGTCGCGACGTAAATTTGCGAGCACTTGGCCGCGAGCTTGGGAACGAGGATGACGCAGGCACCGATCCGCCTCACCGTGAACGGCAGGATCCACGAGATCGCTGCGGCGCCAGAGACGCCGCTGCTCTACGTGCTGCGCAACGACCTCGCGCTCAACGGCCCCAAATATGGTTGCGGTCTTGGCGAATGCGGCACCTGCACTGTCCTGATTGACGGGGCCGCGGCCCGCTCCTGCGTGATTCCCGTGAGCGGCTGCGCCGGCCGCGACATCGTGACGCTCGAAGGGCTCGGCACGCGCGACAAGCCTGATGTGGTGCAGCAGGCCTTCATCGACGAACAGGCCGCGCAATGCGGCTACTGTCTCAACGGCATGATCATGACCACCAAGGCGCTGCTCGCGATCAACTCGCGACCGAGCGAACAGGAGGCGCTGGCAGCGCTGCGCTACAATCTCTGCCGTTGCGGCACCCATGTCGAAATCCTGCGCGCCGTAATGCGCGCGTCGGGCCAGCTCGCCGAGGCCGGTGATTGATGATCTCTCCTGTCCCTGATGGAGCTGAGCGGCAATCCGGTTCGCTCGTCGTCGTCCGCACGGTGGACGAGATCACATCCGAAACCTTCGTCCGCATTACCGCGGACGGGTCGGTCACGGCCTATAACGGCCATGTCGATCTCGGCACCGGCATCCGCACCGCCCTCGGCCAGATCGTCGCCGAGGAGTTGGATGTGTCCTTTGCGCGCGTCGTCGTGGTGCTTGGCGACACCTCTGTGGTGCCGAACCAGGGCGCGACGATCGCGAGCGAGACCATCCAGATCACAGCCGTCCCCCTGCGCAAGGCCGCAGCGCAAGCGCGTCACTTCCTGATCGCGCGCGCAGCCGAGCGGCTGGAGCTGCCGGAGGCCGATCTCGGTATTGAGGACGGCCTCGTGCGCGGGCACGACAATCGCAGCGTCACCTATGGCGAGTTGATCGGCGACGAAGAGATCAGGCTCGAGCTTGCCGACGATGTCGTGGTTAAACCCGTCGGCGACTACGCCATCGTCGGTCAGTCGATGCCGCGCGTCGACCTCCCCGCCAAGGCCACGGGCGAGCTGACTTTTGTGCACGATATCCGGGTGCCCGGCATGCTGCACGGTCGTGTGGTGCGCCCGCCCTATGCCGGTGTCGATGCCGGCCCGTTCGTCGGCACCAGTCTGATCGCGGTCGATGAATCCTCGGTGCGCGACGTCCCTGGCCTGATCGCCGTCGTCCGTATCGGCGATTTCGTCGGTGTCGTCGCCGAGCGCGAGGAGAATGCGATCAGCGCGGCAGAACAGCTCAAGGTCGGCTGGAAACCGACGCCCACCCTCACCGATCTCGCCGACGTCGAGACCGCACTGCGCGCCAATCCGTCGACGCCACGCACGCTGATCGACAAGGGCGACGTTGACGCGGCGATCTCAGGCGCGGCCAAGCCGATGCAGCGCACTTACGTCTGGCCATATCAGATGCACGCCTCGATTGGTCCGTCCTGCGCGGTCGCCGATTTTCAGGGCGGCAACATCCGCGTCTGGTCGGGCACGCAGAACCCGCATGTGCTGCGCAGCGACCTTGCCCTGCTGATCGAGCGGCCTGAGAGCGAGATCGAGGTCATCCGCCTGGAGGCCGCCGGCTGCTACGGCCGCAACTGCGCCGACGACGTCACCGCCGATGCGCTGCTGCTGTC
>NZ_JALBGZ010000717.1:0-3108 GCF_023006515.1 Bradyrhizobium sp. PRIMUS42 | reverse complement strand
AGCGCGCGCGGCGGGCTTCGCGGCTATGAGCTGCTGCCTGCAGTGCGCGCGGATCTGTTGCGGCGTCTCGGCCGCAAGGAAGAGGCGCGCGAGGCTTATCAGGCAGCGACGGAGGCGACGCAGCTCGAGCCGCTGCGGAGATTGTATGCGCGGAGAGTGAGGGAGATGGAGTAGCAGCCACACACTGCGTCATTGCGAGCGTAGCGAAGCAATCCAGGCTGTCACCGCGGAGACGGTTCGGGATTGCTTCGTCGCAAGAGCTCCTCGCAATGACGAGTACGCGGCTAAACCGTCACTTCGACGCGACACTTGTCGCATCTTGCGGCAAGCTCGCCAGCAGCGCCTGCAAGGTCGACAGCGTCGAATGGTCCGCGACCCCGTCGAGCCGCGCCGGGCGGAAATGGCGCTGGAAGGCGGTGACGACTTCCATGGTCGCGGCGTCGTATTTGCCGGTCAGCGGCACACCGTAGCCGTATCTGGCGAGCGCCTGCTGCAGACCCAGCACTTCGTCGCTGATGGTGCCGAGCATCAGAGTCTCGCCGCGGACGACTGGGACGGGCGTGACCCAATGACCGACGCCGGAATTGGCCAGCGAATGCCACGGGAATTTTTCGCCGGGGTCCTTCTTGCGCGCGGGCGCGACATCGGAATGGCCGAGCACCCGGTGGGTCGGCACCTTGCGGCGAAGCATGATGCCGCGGCACAGTGCGATCACGGCGGCGACCTGGCGCAGCGGAAACTCGGGATAGCCCCAGTCATGGCCGCGATTGACGATCTCGATGCCGATCGAGCAGGAATTGACGTCGTCCTCGCCGGCCCAGGACGAGACGCCGGCGTGCCAGGCGCGCCTTGTCTCGGGCACGCATTGCACGATGCGGCCGTCCTCGAGCACGACGTAATGCGCCGAGACTTCGGTGCCCGCCGTGCACAGCCGGGCCAGCGCGCCCTCGACATCAGGCATACCCGTGTAGTGCAGCACGATCATGTCGGGCTGCCGGCCCTTGTTGCGCTCGCCATGGTTCGGCGAGGGTATGATGTCGGAGACGATCGAGGAGTCAGGTTCAAACGTTCGCATGTTCGCCGCGGCCTTTGGAACCGGGAGAACGCGTTGACGCTTCGAATCAGATCCAGACGGTGTGGACGAACCGGACGGTGGCATAGACAAACCAAGTCGAACGAGAATGGACCAAGCCCTTTTCTTTACTATTCCTTTACCCTCCACCGCGCGCAATCGCGCGGCGCGGTTAACGGATGCATTTTGGCGCAGTGTGTGGATGAAGCATCACCGCCGCTGCACCTTTTCGTCTTGTAATGAGCCGATCAACGCTTTCTTAACGCTAAGGGCCGTTACTGAGGGATGAAGAGCCGACCCGTGCCCGGAGGCGGCCAAAGCGTATTTTGGCTCGAAATCCCATGGCTGCCCGACAAATTCCACTGGCAACACTGGGTTTGCAGCCCGGGACGACCGGGTTCGGTAACCATGCTGGACTGAGGCTTTGTCGTGGAACCGCCGCGACGCGGAGTGATTCGAGGCGTTATGGGCTTGTTCGTCCCCGATCTCGCTTGGACGTCAGGCTGGACCTCCGGCCGGCCTGGCGCATGAGCTCGACTCCGCACATTCCCGTTCTTGGCCGCGAGGCCATCGCCCATCTCGCCCCGCGCGAGGGCGGCATCTATGTCGACGCCACTTTCGGCGCCGGCGGCTATAGCCGTGCGATCCTGGACGTGCCGGGAACCCGGCTCATTGCCATTGACCGCGACCATACTGCGATCACGGGCGGCGCCGAACTCGTCGAACGCTCTGACGGCCGGCTGACGCTGGTCGAGGACCGCTTCTCCAACCTCGCCGAGGTCTGCGCGGCGCAGGGCATCGAGACGATCGACGGCGTCGTGATGGATGTCGGCGTGTCCTCGATGCAGCTCGATCAGGCCGGTCGCGGCTTCTCCTTCCGCCTCGACGGTCCGCTCGACATGCGGATGGGGCAGGTCGGGCCGACTGCGGCCGACGTGGTGGCCCGCGCCTCGGAAGGCGATCTTGCGGACATCATCTATCAGCTGGGTGAGGAGCGACAGTCGCGCCGCATCGCCCGCGCCGTCGTCGCCGACCGGCAAGAGACACCGTTCACGACCACGCGCTCGCTCGCTGATCTCATCGGCAGGATCGTCCGCTCGAAGCCCGGAGATATTCATCCGGCGACGCGGACGTTTCAGGCGCTGCGCATCTTCGTCAACGAAGAGCTCGAGGAACTCCAGACCGCGCTGGCCGCGGCCGAGCGCGTGCTCAAGCCGGGTGGCCGTCTCGTCGTGGTCTCGTTCCATTCGCTGGAAGACCGCATCGTCAAGAATTTCCTCTCGGAGCGTTCCAAGACCGGCGGCGGCTCGCGGCACCTGCCGGAGGTGGCGCAGGTTCCGCCGAGCTTCCAGTTGCTGACGCGGCGGCCTGTCATCGCCGGTGAGGACGAAGTTGCTCTTAATCCGCGCGCGCGTTCCGCAAAACTGCGCGCAGCCGAGCGCACCTCCGCGCCGGCGCATGACGATGGCGAGCCATCGTCCTGGCCAAAACTCTCCGACGTGATGAGGGGCGGCTAGCGCATGCGCATCATCCACCTCCTCGTCATCGGTGCGCTGATCTTCGCGGCGGCTTATGTCTACCGGATCAAGATGGATTCCACGGCGCGCACCGAGAAGGTGCTGCGGCTGCATGCGGAGATCCGCGAGCAGCGCGACGCGATCGCTTCGCTGCGTTCCGAATGGGCTAAGCTCGATGCGCCCCACCGGCTGCAGGGCCTGTCCGACCGGCATCTGCAGCTCAAGCCGGTCAACGGCACGCAATATGATTCGCTGAAGAATCTGCCGGAGCGTCCGCCGCGGATGTTCAGGCCGGGCGAGCCCGATCCGATCGGGGCCATGCTCAACACCATCGAAGCCGCGAGCGATCCTGACAATGTGACGGGCTCCGTGCCTCAGCCGGAGGACAAGCAATGAGCGCTGCGACTCCGGCCAAACCCACGGAACCCTGGCGCCAGCGGCTGATCCGCAGCCTGCTCTACGGGCGCAATGTCGACCGCGCCGCGAAGGCGCGCGCGCGCGTGGGTCTGGCGATGCTCG
>NZ_JALBGZ010000716.1:0-3115 GCF_023006515.1 Bradyrhizobium sp. PRIMUS42 | reverse complement strand
AGCCGAGCAGCAGCGCCGCATCGGTCAGTTGATGGGCCCCGTCCGGCGGCGCGTCGGAGCGGTCCGGCCGGCTGATCAGGAACGCAGTGGTGACGACGAGATGGAGCGCGACAGTCGAAGCCAGCACCAGCGCGGCGATCTGCCCGCCGATACCCTTGAGGTGGAAGAACCCGAACAGCTTCATCGTCGCGTCCCCTTCAGCTGCTCAGGGACGCCGCAACCGCTTCAGTTCTTGCCGCTTCAGTGCTCGCTGCTTCAGTTCTTGGCGTGAACAGATTGCCGCCCGAGCGCACCGTCTTGATAAGGATGGGATCGGCCGGATTGGGCTCGATCTTGCGGCGGATGCGGCTGACCAGCACGTCGATGGAGCGTTCGAACGAGCCGGTGTTGCGCCCTTGCGTGAGGTCGAGCAAGCTGTCGCGCGACAGCACGCGGCCAGGCCGTTCGCAGAACGCGCGCAAGAGATCAAACTCGGCGCTGGTCGCCGCGACGCGTGCCCCTTCCGGATTGCGCTGCTCGCGCAGGCGCAGATCGATGTGCCAGCCCTCGAAGGCGAGCGTGGAGGCGCCTTCGATCGAACTTGCCGTTTGAGCTGCGGCCTGGCGGCGCATCCGGCAATGCCGACTTCTCCGCGCTTCTGATCGACTACAAGAGCTGACCTGAGCGACGCGGGTCGGCGCGGTCCCCGCCGCGATCGTGCTTCACCCAGAGCGCACGATCGTCGGCGGGAACCGTGCGCCGCAATATGTTCCTGAGTGACGCAGGAACAGCCCTTGCGAGCGCTCGCGCAATGCGCGACGAAATTGCCGCGCGCACGGAACTGCGTGTGATCAGCGCCGTTTTCTCAACACGAGTTTTTCGTTGAAGGAGAGGACAATGATGAAGTCGATCATCGCCGGCCTTGCCGGCACGGCACTGCTCACGACCGTTGCGTTCGCGCAATCGCCGACCGCCACCACCGACAAGGCGCCGACCGCGGCCACCGCCACGACGACGTCCACCACCGCGTCCGGCCAGTGGCGCACGTCCAAGATGGACGGCCTCAAGGTCTATAACGAAGCCAACGAGAACATCGGCACGATCAACGACCTGCTGATGGACAAGAACGGCGACATCAAGATCGCGGTCATCGGCGTCGGCGGCTTCCTCGGCCTGGGCGAGCATCTCGTCGCCGTGCCCTATGAGAAGCTGAAGTTCGTGAACGAGGCCGTCGCCTACACCGGCACCGGCACGAACCCGGGCGCCAAGCCCGCCACGACCACGACGACGGGCGCTGCGACCGGCACCGACAACAAGCCTGCTGCGACCGCGACGTCGACCACGTCGAAATGGTATCCGGATCACGTCGTGTTCAATGCGAGCAAGGACGAGCTGAAGAACATGCCCGAGTTCAAGTACTCGGAGTAATGCGGCTCTGATCACCTAAACGAAGCGCGCCTGGTTTTCACCGGGCGCGCTGTCGTGTCGTTTCGCTGCCGCCGTCGCTCTTCGAGCTATGGCGGACAAGTCGCTCGCAATGACGGAGATTGCGGAAGCTAGTGCGTCACCAGGGGGCAGCCGCCCTTGTCGAGCGGACGGAAGGCCTCGTCGCCGGGCACGGTGGCGATCAGCTTGTAGAGGTCCCACTCGCCCTTGGATTCCTCGGGCTTCTTGACCTCGAACAGATACATGTCGTGGACCATGCGGCCGTCGATGCGGATCTTGCCGTTCTTGGCGAAGAAGTCGTTGATCGGCGTCTTGCGCATCTGCTCCATCACCTTGGGCGCCTCGTCCGACTTGATGGCGTCGATCGCCTTCAGATAGTGCATGGTCGCCGAATAGAGGCCGGCCTGGATCATGGTCGGCATGTGGCCCACCTTCTCGTTGAAACGCTTGGAGAAGGCACGCGTCTCCTCGTTCATGTCCCAGTAGAATGCGTCGGTGACGATCAGGCCCTGCGTCGCCTTGATGCCGAGCGAATGCGTGTCGGTGATCTCCTGCAAGAGCGCGATCATCTTCTGGCCGCCCTGCGTCAGGCCGAACTCGGAAGCCTGCTTCAATGCGTTGGTGGTGTCGCCGCCGGCATTCGCCAGCGCGACCACCTTGGCCTTGGAGGCCTGGGCCTGCAGCAGGAAGGAGGAGAAGTCCGACGAGTTGAGCGGATGGCGGACCTCGCCGAGCACCTTGCCGCCGCTCTCCTTGACCACGTTGGCGGCGTCGCGCTGCAGCGCCATGCCGAAGGCGTAGTCGGTTGACGAAGAACCAGGAGTCCTCGCCGCGCTTGACCATCGCCTTGCCGGCGACGTTCGACAGCGCATAGGTGTCGTAGGTCCAGTGCACCGTGTTGGGCGAGCAGGCGGGGCCAGTGATGTCGGACGAGCCGCCGCCGGAATTGATGTTGATCTTGTTCTTCTCCCGCGTCAGCGCCGAGACCGGCAGCGCCACCGAGGACGTCGGCACGTCGAAAATCGCATCGACCTTGTCGTTGTCGTACCAGTTCCGGGCGATGTTGACGCCGACGTCGGGCTTGTTCTGGTGGTCGGCGGCGACTACGGCGACCGGCTTGCCCGCGACCTTGGCGCCGTAATCGGCAACCGCCATTTCGACGGCCGCGAGCGAGCCCTTGCCGGTCGCGTCCGCATAGAGGCTCGACATGTCCGTGAGCACGCCGATCTTGACGACGTCATCGGAAATCTGCGCGCGCGCAGTGCCCGCTGTGGCGGCGAGGGCGAGGCCGGCCGCGATGGCGGCGATGAGTTTTTGCATGGTTGTTGTTCTCCCTGTGTGTTGTTGTTTGGGCTTTGTTGCACGAGAGTTTTAACGCCTAATCGAAGGCGCAGCTAAGCGATCCCCGCAGTAGCGGGATGCAAAATAGGAAGGGACGAGCGGTGTTCCCTTCGCAACTCCTGTAAACGATGAGGTTAAGCAGCATCAGCGGAGCCGGAATCGTAGGGTGGGCAAAGGCGCACTTGCGCCGTGCCCACCACCGGTCGAACACTGCAACAGAAGCGGTGGGCACGCTTCGCTTTGCCCACCCTTGTATTAGGGCGATCGATTATATTGAGCCGTTCCGTGAGGAATGGCCCAGCCCGGGTGGCCGCCCGAGCTGGGTCGCCGTTCGATCGGATCGGAGCCC
>NZ_JALBGZ010000715.1:0-3143 GCF_023006515.1 Bradyrhizobium sp. PRIMUS42 | reverse complement strand
GATCGCGCCGCGGCGGGCGAATCGGTCACGCTCACATTCACCGACGAAATCGACGTCAGCCGCGGCGACGTGCTGACGGCGGGGCCAGCGCCGCAGGTCTCGGATCAACTGGCGGCCCATCTCGTCTGGTTCGATGACGAGGCCATGGTCGGTGGCCGGCGCTATCTGCTCAAATGCGGCACGGCCTCGACCGGCGCGGTGATCACGACGCTCAAGCACCGCGTCGCGATCGACACCATGGCGCATGAAGACGCCGATACGCTCGACGCCAACCAGATCGGTTACGCCCATCTCAGCCTCGACCGGCCGCTGGTGTTCGAGGCCTATCGCGACAACCGCGACATGGGCAGCTTCATTCTCGTCGATCCGATCAGCCATCGCACGGCGGCGGCGGGAATGATCGACCTTTCGCTCCGCCGCGCCACCAACATTCATTGGCAGCGGCTTGCCGTCGACAAATCGGTGCGGGCGCGGCTGAAGCAGCAGCGGCCCTGCGTGCTCTGGTTCACGGGGCTGAGCGGAGCCGGCAAATCGACGATCGCCGATCTGGTCGACCGCAGGCTCGCCGAGCTCGGACGCCATGCCGCACTGCTCGACGGTGACAATCTTCGCCACGGCATCAACCGCGACCTCGGCTTCTCCAGCGCGGACAGGGCGGAGAACGTCCGGCGCACTGCTGAGATCGCCGCGCTGTTCGTCGACGCCGGCATGATCGCGCTGGTCGCGCTGATCTCGCCGTTCCGCAGCGAGCGCGAGCTGGCGCGTCAGCGGCTCGAAGCCGGCGAGTTCATCGAGATCCATGTCGCGACCCCGCTCGCCGAGTGCGAGCGCCGCGATCCCAAGGGACTCTATCGCAAGGCGAGGGCCGGCGAATTACCCGCATTCACCGGCATCGACCAGCCCTATGAGGCGCCGCAAGCGCCCGAGATCACCATCGACAGCTCGGAGCTGTCGACCGAGGCGGCTTGCGAGCGCATCATTCGCTATCTCAGGGACAATCACTATCTGTAGCGCAGGGGCGAGTACGATCCGCCAGACGAGCGAGGCCTCAGAAATCGGACGCAATGCCCTTGCGCTCCCAATCGCCGTAGCGGGTGGGCTCCGGGCCCTTCGGTCCCTGCAACTCTTTAGCCTTGATCTCATCCCTGGCCTGGGCGGCGGCAGCCTGCCGGCGCGCCTCGGCTTCGGCCAGTGCGCGCTGGGCGGCCGGCGATAGCGGCTTGCGGTCGGGAACGGGAGGCTGGTCACTCATCGCTGGGCTTTCTAGCGCAGGACGGCCCGCAACGCGACGTCCAATAACGCATTCCTGAAATCAGCCCCGGAAGGGCTGAAAAAGCCCGAAGCGATTCTTACATTTGGCATATTCGCGTGCCAGAGATTGGGTTCTCAAGGCATGCGCCCATTGCGGCGGAACTGCCGCTCGCTCAGAACCTTGCTTCCGCATGCCATCTTTGAGGACGCGCAAGGGCTTCGTCTGGCTCAAGCGCGAGGTCACGGCCAAGCAGCAGCAGGCCATTCACAAGCTCGGCATTCCCGGCATCGGTTTCCTGCGCGAGAACAAACGCGTCTATCCCACCGGCAACGAGGTCGCCCACCTCATCGGTCTCGTCAACATCGACAACCAGGGCATCGCCGGCATGGAGAAGTGGCTCGACAATCAGGGCCTCGCCGATCTCCACCGCGCCGGCTTTGCCACCGACCGGCTGCAAAAGCCGATCGAGCTTTCGATCGATCTGCGCGTCGAGCATGCGCTGCGCGACGAGCTCTTGAAGGCCAAGGACAAGTTCCACGCCAAGGCCGCCTCCGGCATCATCTCGAACGTCAAGACCGGCGAGCTCGTGGCGATGGTTTCCCTTCCCGATTTCGACCCCAACAATCCGAAGGAAGCGCATGACCCCGACCGTATCAACCGCCTGACCACCGGCGTCTACGAGATGGGCTCGACCTTCAAGGCGTTCACGCTGGCGATGGCGCTCGATTCCGGAAAGATCAATTTGAACACGTCTTGGGACGCGCGCGGAAACCTGCACTACGGCAAGTTCACCATCCACGACAGCCACCCGCTCGGACGTTTCATCAACACCAAGGAAGTGTTCACCTACTCGTCCAATATCGGCGCGGCGCGGATCGCGCTCAGCCAGGGCGTGGAGGCCCACAAGGCGTTCCTCGCCAAGATGGGCCAGCTGACGCGGCTGCGCACCGAGCTGCCGGAGAGCGCGGCTCCGCTGGTGCCGCGGCGTTGGGGCGAGCTGAACACGGTCACCATCGCGTTCGGCCAGGGCATGTCGGTGGCGCCACTCCAGGCGGTGATGGGGATCAATGCGCTGGTGAACGGCGGTTATTTGATTCCGCCGACCTTCATGAAGCGCAGCGAGTCCGAGGCCGCGGCGATGGCCAAGCGCGTCATCAGGCCGGAGACGAGCGACAAGATGCGGTTCCTGATGCGACTCAACGCCGAAATCGGCACCGCCAAGACCGCTGACATCAAGGGCTACTATGTCGGCGGCAAGACCGGCACGTCCGAAAAGGTCATCAACGGCCGCTATGCCAAGAAGCGTGTGCTGAATTCCTTCACGGCGATCATGCCTTGCGACGATCCCAAATATCAGATCCTGATCATGCTGGACGAGCCGCAGGCCATTCCCGAAACGAAGGGTTTCATCACCTCGGGCTGGAACGCGGTGCCGACCGGCGGCAAGGTGATCGAGCGGATCGCGCCGCTTCTGGGCGTCGAGCCGCGGTTCGATCTGCCGCCTGCGGAACGCCTTATTCTTGCAGCATCCAGGACAACCCAGTAATCAACGGGGTAGGCCATCGCCGCTGCTGAGTCGGGGCTTTTCCCGGAGATTCGGCTTTGCGGGAGGGCATGTCGACTGGAAGACCATGAAGCTCTCCGACCTGCTAGGCAATGATGCCGCGATCGAGCCCGCTGTCGCGGCGCTCGACGTGACCGGCCTTGCGCTCGACAGCCGCGTGGTCAAGCCGGGCGATCTCTTCTTCGCACTTGCGGGCAGCAAGACCGACGGCGCACGCTTCATCGATGCTGCGATTGCCGCAGGTGCGGTCGCCGTCGTCGGTGACCATGCGCCTGACGGCAGCAAGGTGCCGTTCATCACGGTTGCCAATCCGCGCCGCGCGCTGGC
>NZ_JALBGZ010000714.1:0-3157 GCF_023006515.1 Bradyrhizobium sp. PRIMUS42 | reverse complement strand
GTTCCCGCCGGGCGATGCCCGCGAGGACTGGGCGATCGTCCGCGCGCTGTCGGAGGCGCTCGGCAAGAAGCTCGGCTACGACTCGCTTGCGGCCCTGCGCCAGGCGGTGTTCAAGGCCGTGCCGCATCTGATCCGTCTCGATCAGATCGAGGCCGGCTCGGTCGACCAGATCAAGAAGCTGGCGGGGAAGGGCGGCTCGCCGGAGAAGGCGCCGTTCAAGCCGCTGGTCGAGGACTTCTACCTGACCAACCCAATCGCGCGTGCATCCGCCGTGATGGCGGAATGCTCGCGCCTCGCCTCCGGGCATATGCTGACCGCAGCGGAGTGAGCGTGATCTGATGGAATTTTTCGAAAGCGCATTCTGGACCGGATTCCTCTGGCCGCTGATCATCATGGTCGCGCAGAGTGTCCTCGTGCTCGTCGTCCTCCTGGTCGCGATCGCCTACATCCTGCTCGCCGACCGCAAGATCTGGGCGGCGGTGCAGATCCGGCGCGGCCCGAACGTGGTCGGCCCGTGGGGCCTGCTGCAATCCTTCGCGGACCTGCTCAAGTTCGTGCTGAAGGAGCCGATCATTCCGGCCGGCGCCAACAAGGGCGTGTTCCTGCTGGCCCCACTGGTGTCGTGCGTGCTCGCACTGGCTGCCTGGGCGGTCATCCCGACCAATCTCGGCTGGGTGATCTCCGACATCAATGTCGGCATCCTCTTCATCTTCGCGATCTCGTCGCTGTCGATCTACGGCATCATCATGGCCGGCTGGTCATCGAACTCGAAGTATCCGTTCCTGGCCGCGCTGCGCTCGGCGGCGCAGATGGTGTCCTACGAGGTCTCGATCGGCTTCGTCATCATCACGGTGCTGCTCTGCGCCGGCACGTTGAACCTGTCGGCGGTGGTCGAAGCCCAGCATGTCCGCGGCCTTGCCAGCCTGATCGGGCTGCCGCAGCTCACCATCCTGAACTGGTACGTATGGCCGCTGTTCCCGATGTTCGTGGTGTTCTACGTCTCGGCGCTGGCGGAGACCAACCGTCCGCCCTTCGACCTCGTCGAAGCGGAATCCGAGCTCGTCGCCGGCTTCATGGTCGAGTACGGCTCGACGCCGTATCTGCTGTTCATGCTCGGCGAATACGTCGCGATCGTCACGATGTGCGCGATGGCCACGATCCTGTTCCTCGGGGGCTGGCTGCCGCCGGTGGACCTGCCGCCCTTCAATTGGGTGCCGGGGATCATCTGGTTCTCGCTCAAAGTCTTCTTCATGTTCTTCCTGTTCGCGATGGCAAAGGCGATCGTGCCGCGCTACCGCTACGATCAATTGATGCGCCTCGGCTGGAAGGTGTTCCTGCCGCTGTCGCTGGCGATGGTGATCGTGGTGGCCGGCGTGCTGCATTTCGCCGGCATCGCGCCGAAGTGAGGGCCGTCATGGGTATCAACATCAACGCCACTGCACGCTCGCTTCTGCTGTCGGAATTCGTCTCGGCGTTCTTCCTCGCCATGCGCTATTTCTTCCAGCCGAAGCCGACGCTGAACTATCCGTTCGAGAAGGGCCCGATCTCGCCGCGCTTCCGCGGCGAGCACGCGCTGCGCCGCTATCCGAACGGCGAAGAACGCTGCATCGCCTGCAAGCTGTGCGAAGCGATCTGTCCGGCGCAGGCCATCACCATCGAGGCCGGCCCGCGCCGCAACGACGGCACCCGCCGTACCGTGCGCTACGACATCGACATGGTGAAGTGCATCTATTGCGGCCTCTGCCAGGAGGCCTGTCCGGTCGACGCCATCGTCGAAGGTCCGAACTTCGAGTTCGCGACCGAGACCCGCGAGGAACTGTTCTATGACAAGGCCAAGCTGCTCGCCAACGGCGACCGCTGGGAACGCGAGATCGCGAAAGCGATCGAGCTCGATGCGCCGTACCGGTGAGGTGAGGGCATGATCCTTCCCGCCAACCTCTCGTCATTCCGGGGCGCGCGAAGCGCGAACCCGGAATCTCGCGCCACAACCTCTAGATTCTCCGATGCGCAATTGCGCATCGTAGTTCGCGGGCTTTGCCCGCGCCCCGGAATGACGGGGAATGCCCGATGATCCTTCCCGCGCTGTTCTTCTATCTCTTCGCCGGCGTCTGCGTCGCCTCGGCCGTGATGGTGATTGTCTCGCGCAATCCCGTGCACTCCGTGCTGTACCTGATCCTGGCCTTCGTCAACGCCTCCGGCCTGTTCGTGCTGATGGGCGCCGAATTCCTGGCGATGATCCTGATCGTCGTCTATGTCGGCGCCGTCGCGGTGCTGTTCCTGTTCGTGATCATGATGCTCGACGTCGACTTCCTCGAGCTGCGCGAGGGCTTCATCGAGTACCTGCCGGTCGGCCTCGTGATCGGCGGCATCTTCCTGTTCGAGCTGCTGCTCACCGTCGGCTTCTGGGTCATCAACCCCGGCGTCGCCAAGACGATCACGGCGGCGATCCCGGCCAACGTCTCCAATACCGAGGCGCTCGGTCTCGTGCTCTATACGAAGTACATCCACTACTTCCAGCTCTCGGGCATGGTGCTGCTGGTCGCCATGATCGGCGCCATCGTGCTGACGCTGCGCCACAAGGCGAGCGTGAAGCGGCAGGACATCAACGTTCAGAACGCGCGCACGCCCGAGATGGCGATGGCGATGCGCAAGGTGGCGCCAGGGCAGGGGCTCTCGGACGCCGACGCGGCGGAGTGGGTGAAATGACGATCGGGCTCGGACATTATCTGGCGGTCGGCGCGATCCTGTTCACGCTCGGCATCCTCGGCATCTTCCTGAACCGCAAGAACATCATCGTCATCCTGATGTCGATCGAACTGATCCTGCTCTCGGTCAACATCAACCTCGTCGCGTTCTCGACCTTCCTCGGCGACATCGTCGGCCAGGTCTTCGCACTTTTGGTGCTGACCGTCGCAGCCGCTGAAGCCGCGATCGGTCTCGCCATCCTGGTGGTCTATTTCCGCAACCGCGGCTCGATCGCGGTTGAGGACGTCAATCTGATGAAGGGCTGAGCTCAGTCATGGTTCAGGCAATCGTTTTTCTGCCTCTGCTGGGCGCCATTCTGGCAGGGCTCATCGCCCTGGCCGGCGCGCATGCCCGCAACCCCTCGGGCGACGAGGTCGAGCATCACGGGGACCACGGCCATGGCGACGCGCAT
>NZ_JALBGZ010000713.1:0-3169 GCF_023006515.1 Bradyrhizobium sp. PRIMUS42 | reverse complement strand
CGCCGCCTCGCCCGGCCGAAGCCGGATGCGAGCGCCAGCCCCTTCCTCAACAGGCGTACCGAGGCGCTGCTCGGGCGCGAGTTTACTTTGGAGAAGCCGATCATCGACGGCAGCGGCACCGTGCGCATCGGCGACACGGTGTGGCGCGTGGCTGGGCCCGATACGCCGGCGGGGACGCGGGTGAAGGTGGTGCAGGTGGATGGTGCGAATCTGACCGTGGCGGCTGCGTAGGGCGCCGTCATTGCGGGGAGCTCTTGCGACGAAGCAATCCAGAATTTCTCCCGCGGAAAGATTCTGGATTGCTTCGCTGCGCTCGCAATGACGAGGTTGTTGGCGCAGCGTCGTTTCAATAGGCATTGGTCTTGCTGCGCCACCTTTCCGCAAACCGGTGCAGCGGCATGAACGTCTCGCACAATTCTCGCCCCAGCGGCGTTAGTCCATAACCTCCGCCTTCGCCGAGCTCGACGAATCCTGCTTCGCGCAACTCCGTCAGCCGCGCTTGCAGCACTGTCGGTGAGGCCTCGTCGCAGGCGGTGCGCAATGCCCGGGAGGTGAGGGGCTCGCCGCGCAACTCCCACAATATTCGCAGGCTCCAACGCCGGCCGAGCAGGTCCAGCAGCGCCATGATCGGCCGTCCGGTGCGCGATCCCCGCGCTGGACGCGTTTTCGTGTTTGCCCGTTCCGACATCGTCGCCCCTTGCGCATTGCTACAAAAAATGTAGCGTACTGCTACGATAAGTGTAGCAAGAGAGGCAGCCAATGTCCCAAACCACGCCGCGCATTGCGCCGCTCACCCCACCTTATCCCCCGGAGATCCAGGCGCAGTTCGATCGCATCATGCGCGGCGCGCCGCCGCTGATGCTGTTCCGGGTGATGGCGGGTCAAAGCCGCGCCTGGGACAAGTTTCGTGCCGGCGGCCTGCTCGATCCCGGTCCGCTGTCGCTCCGCCAGCGCGAGATCGTCATCGACCGCACCTGTGCGCTGAACAAATGCGAATATGAATGGGGCGTGCATGTCGCTGTCTTCGCCGGGCCTGCAAAGCTCACGGAGGATGAAGTGCGTGCGACGGTGCGGGGCGATGCGTCGTCGTCGTGCTGGTCACCGGGCGAGCAGGCGCTGATCGCAGCGGTGGACGCCCTGCATCACCGTGCAACATTCATGGACGAGGAATACGCGGCTCTCGCGGCACATTACGACGAGGCGCAGATTCTCGAGATCATGCTCTTGTGCGGCTTCTATCGTACGGTGTCGTATCTGGCGAACGGGCTGCGGTTGCCGCTGGAGGAGAAGGCGGCGCAGTTTCCAGCGGTCTAACCGCCGCCATAGCCCTTGCGACGAAGCAATCCAGACTGCTTTCGCGGCGGCAGTCTGGATGCTTCGCTACGCTCACAATGACGGTGGAAAGGAACGCGCCACGCTCTCGCTGTCATTCCGGGGCACGCGAAGCATGAACCCGGAATCCATCGAGCGGCAACCTCGGAGATGAATGGATTCCGGGTTCGCGCCCAAGCGGGCGCGCCCCGGAATGACGAGCGGAGAGAGCGCGCGCCTTACGCCACGCCCGCCCGCAGCAGATCGTGCAGATGCACGATTCCCACCACCTTGCCCGCCTCGGTCACGACCAGCGTCGTGATCTTGCTTGTGTTCAGCACCTCGATCATCTCGGTGGCGAGCATCGAGGGCGGGACCGTTTTCGGCTGCTTCGTCATGATGTCGTCGACCGATGCCGTCAGCAGGTCGGGGCGCATGTGGCGGCGCAGGTCGCCGTCGGTGATGATGCCCGCGACCTCGTTCGCTTCGTTGACGATGCAGACGCAGCCGAGACCCTTGGCCGACATCTCGACCACGGCCTCCGACATCTTGGTGCCTTCAGGCTTGAGCGGGATCTCGGCGCCCGTGCGCATGTAGTCGCGGACGAATTTCAGCATTGCGCCCAGCTTGCCGCCGGGGTGGAAATGCGCGAACTCCAGCGCGGTGAAGCCGCGGCCTTCGAGCAGCGCGATCGCGATGGCATCGCCGACCGCGACCTGCATCATGGTCGAGGTGGTCGGCGCCAGATTGTGCGGGCACGCCTCGCGCGCCTTCGGCAGCTCGATCACGATGTCGGCGGCTTGTCCGAGCGAGGAGGCCGCGTTCGAGGTCACCGCGATCATGGGGATGGCGAAGCGCGCGGAATAGTTCACGACGTTCTTCATCTCCGGCTGCTCGCCGGACCAGGACAGCGCCATGATGACGTCGTCGGTGGTGATCATGCCGAGGTCGCCATGACCGGCCTCTGCGGCGTGCACGAAGAAGGCGGGGGTGCCGGTCGAGGCCAGCGTCGCGGCGATCTTGCGCCCCATGTGGCCGGATTTGCCGAGCCCGGTGACGATGACGCGGCCCTTGGAGTTGCGGATCAGGTCGACAGCCCTCGCAAACGTCTCGCCTAGCGGGCCGCGCAGGGCGGCTGCGAGCGCGTTGATGCCGCCGCTCTCCGTCTCCAGCGTGCGGAGCGCGGATTCGATGCTGTCAGGGATGGGGCCGGATGATGCGGTCATCAGCGGTTTCGAACTCGGCATGCTCTGGTCCAGGGAGGAGGGCGCGTTCGCCCGGTCGGCGCCTCATTAGCACGCCGCGGCTCTGGAGGCGACGAGCACACCAGAAGCCTCAACCGGTCATTAACCATAATTGTTTTAACTCCATTAACGATGGTTCCCGCCAGCCGGTGGGCGTCATTGCGAAAGTGTTTGATTTCGTTGGAGTTATTCGATCGTGGGGTCGTCTCCAGGCACCAGCCGGAGCAAACGCGCGCAATTCCTGTGCGCTGCTTTGCCGTGCCTTGTCCCCTGCCTTGCGCTGACGGCCCTTGGAAGCGCGCCCGCGGCCGCCCAGAGCCTCACGCCCGATTTGTTCAACCCTAACCGCGGCGGCTTCGCCTCGCCGGACACGCTGCCGACACGCCGTACGGCGGGCGTGCCGCAGGCACCGTCGGATGCGCTGCCAGCGCTACCCGATCCCAATGCCGATCCGCGAAAGCGCCAGCAAACGCCGGCAACCTCGCGCATCGGCCAGGTCCCGACCTATGGCCTTCCGGCCGCCACCGGCGCGAGCGGCTCCGGCTACGACTCGCTCAACCGCAAGCGACAGCAACCCAAGCTCTACCCAGGCCAGCCGAAGCCGAAGCGGTCTG
>NZ_JALBGZ010000712.1:0-3173 GCF_023006515.1 Bradyrhizobium sp. PRIMUS42 | reverse complement strand
ATGGCGCTGGCGCAGATATAGGTCGCCTGCACCAGCATCGGCGCCACCGTGTTGGGTAGGATGTGGCGAAGGATGATCATGGGCGTGCGCGTGCCGCAGGCCACGGCCGCGCGCTGGTCGCCGTCGTCGCCATCATGACCTTTCTCGCCTCGATGACCACCGGCACGGTGCTGCTGGTCAGCGCCTCCGCCGCCGAATGGCAGTCGGACGTTGCGAGCGAGATCACCATCCAGGTTCGCCCGCAGGTCGGCCGCGATCTCGAACGCGACACCGCAGCGGTGACGGAGGCGATGCGCGCGCAAGCCGGCATCGTCGAGGTCAAGCCGTTCAGCAGGGAGGAGAGCGGCAAGCTGCTCGAGCCCTGGCTCGGCACCGGGCTGTCGATGGACGATCTGCCGGTACCGCGCATGATCATCGCGCGTGTGCAGCCCGGCACGTCGCTCGATCTCGGCACCTTGCGCGCGCGCGTGACCCAGGTCGCGCCGGGCGCCAGCGTCGACGATCACCGTGCCTGGATCGAGCGGATGCGCTCGATGACCAACGCCACCGTGCTCGCGGGCCTCGGCATTCTCGCGCTCGTCATCATCGCCACCATCATCTCCGTCTCGTTCGCGACCCGTGGCGCCATGGCGGCGAACCGCCCGATTGTCGAGGTGCTGCATTTCGTCGGCGCCGGCGACCGCTACATCGCCAATCACTTCCTGCGTCATTTCCTCAGGCTGGGGCTGGAGGGCGGCTTGATCGGCGGCGGTGCCGCCATGCTGGTGTTCGGCTTCTCCGAGTCGATTGCCGGCTGGTTTTCCGGTACCCCCGTCGGCGACCAGTTCGCCGCGCTGCTCGGCACTTTCTCGCTGCGGCCATCCGGCTACATCGTGCTCGCGGTCCAGGCCGTGCTGATCGGCGCCATCACCGCAGTGGCCGCGCGCCAGACGCTGTTTGCGACGCTGAATGATGTGGATTGAAGATGCGTATGGCTGAGTGAAATGTTCGCGGTGACCTCGCTGCCTTCTCTTCTCCCCCTTGTGGGAGAAGGTGGCAGAGGCGGCCTTCGGCCGCCGTTCGTGTAGAACGCCGAAGCGAAGCTTCGGCTACGGCGCCGGATGAGGGGTTCTATCCACGCGCACAAATGCTGAATGCGCGGAGAGAGACCCCCTCACCCGTCTCGGCGCTGGCGGCGAGCCACCCTCTCACAAGGGGAGAGGGTAAAGAAACCGGACTCCACTTCGTCTCAAAACGTCATAAAATCACCTCAGGGAAGGGATCACCGACATCAATGACCTCGCCGACCGACGATCGACCGCCGAACCTGCCGCGCGGCTGGCTGCGCGCGGCATTGGTGTCGACGATTGCGTTCGCCTTCGTCGGCGCGGCGGCGGGTTTCATCGCGTTCCTGTCGCAATTGCGCGGCGCCGAGATCGCCCCAAGCCGCAAGGCCGATGGCATCGTGGTGCTGACCGGCGGCTCCTCGCGGGTGTCGGATGCGATGCAGCTGCTCGCTGCCGGCTATGGCAGGCGGCTGCTGATCTCCGGCGTGCATCCGACCTCCACGGCGAGCGACATCTCCCGGACCTTGCCGGAGAACCAGTCCTTCATGACCTGTTGCGTCGATCTCGACCGCACCGCGCTCTCGACCCGCGGCAACGCGGCGGAGGCGCGACGTTGGGCCGAAAGGCGCCGTTTCCAATCGCTGATCGTGGTCACCTCGAACTATCACATGCCGCGCGCGCTGGTGGAGTTCTCGCATGCGATGCCACAGGCGACGCTGATCCCGTTCGCGGTGGTCGGTGACAAATGGCGCGAGGAGCCGTGGTGGACCTCGGCGTCCACCTTGCGGCTGCTGCTGTCGGAATATGTCAAGTATATCGCGGCCGAGCTCAGGGTAAGGCTGGAGAATTTCGGGATTGACCTTTCGCCCGAGATGTCGGAGCAGCCTTCAAGCGTGCAGCCGAAGCGACCCAACACTGCACAGGCCAATTGATCGGCAAATTGATCGGCAAATTAACTGGATCATCGATGTTCCTGATTTTCCTGCGCTCGCTGATGTTCAACGTGTTGTTCTACGCCGTGCTGGTGTGCCTCGCGATCGTGGCGCTGCCGACATTCGCATTGCCGCCGCGCGCCATGCTGACGGTTGCGGAGTGGTGGGCGAAGGCGACGCTGGTCCTGATGCGCGTGGTCTGCAACATCAAGGTTGAGTTTCGCGGTGTCGACAAGATCCCGCAGGGGCCGCTGGTGATCGTGGCGAAGCACCAGTCGTTCTGGGAGACCTTCGTGCTGCCGGGCTTCTTCGACCGTCCGATCTTCATCCTCAAGCGTCAGCTGATGCAGATCCCGGTATTCGGTCAGTTCCTGGTCAAGACCGGAATGATCGCGATCGACCGCAATGCCGGGGTGAAGGCGCTGCTCGATATGACGCGCCGGGCACGCGAGGCGGTGCGCAGCGGAAAGCAGCTCGTGATCTTTCCGGAAGGCACGCGCCGGGCGCCGGGCGCACCGCCCGACTACAAGACCGGCTTTGCGCAGATCTATTCGTCCTGCGGCGTGCCGTGTCTGCCGATCGCGCTCAACTCCGGCCTGTTCTGGCCCCGTCGCACCTTCATGCGCTATCCCGGCACGCTGGTGGTCGAATTCCTCGATCCGTTGCCATCAGGCCTGCCGAAGGACGAGTTTCTCTCCCGTGTGCAGACGGCCATCGAGGACGCCACCGACCGCCTCGTCGAAGCGGGCCGGAAGGAGCAGGAGCAGTTGATCGGCTCATCGCCGAGCTATGCGCCGACTGGCGGCTAGCGGTTTTCGCGGTCTTCGGCGGGCGCCGGCGCGTGCAGGGAATGTGCATCACCGTGCAGCATCAATGCGAGCTGATGCAGCTGCGTGTCGCGAAAGCCTTCGGCCTCGATCGCCTTCACCGTCGCCGTCACGTAATCGCGGTTCGCGCCGGACTGGCCGTGGCCCTGGATGACATGGCGGTGCTGTTCGGTGAGCGACAGGCGGCCGGCATATTGGACGTGGCCGCGATCCACGACATAGGCGAGCGCGGAGACGCGCTGCCGTGCGTCGTTCTCCAGCCACACCGAGCGCATCACCTCGCGATAGACCGACGTGACCTGCTCGCGCGCGCGCAGGTAAGCGACGACCTCAGCGCGGTTCTTCTCCGCGACGCGGAAGGCGATGCC
>NZ_JALBGZ010000711.1:0-3176 GCF_023006515.1 Bradyrhizobium sp. PRIMUS42 | reverse complement strand
CATCGCGACCTCGATCGGCGCGGCCATCGAGGAGCAAGGCGCCGCCACCGCCGAGATCGCCCGCAGCGTCTCGCAGACCGCGGAGGCGACCAGGGAAGTCACCACCAATATCGGCGGCGTCTCCACCGCTGCCAACGAGACCGGCAATGCAGCCGACATGGTGCTCGCCGCGGCCTCGAACCTCTCCAAGCAAGCCGAGCAGCTCTCCGGCGAAGTCGGCACCTTCCTCGCGGGCGTGCGCGCGGCGTAAGCGGCACTCAGCACTCCAAACCATGGCCGTCATGCCCGGGCTTGTCCCGCCTGCGCGGCCGAAGCCGCTTCGGCGCGGCGAAGGCCCGGGCATCCACGTTCTTCGTGCCATGTGATGAGGCGTGGATGGCCGGGACAAGCCCGGCCATGACGCGGAGACAAGCCGTCCTGCGCTTATCGCCGCGCGAGACTACAACCGCTGGAAAGCTGGCGCGTCGAGCCGGTCGAGCCGTCGTTGGACTGCGAGGGGAATTCCTCGAACGGCGAGTTCTGCTTGCCGGTGTTGAACTCGAAGATCTTGCGGAACAGGCCGGGCGCCATCGCCGAGATCGGATTGACGCGCATCACAGGCGCCGCTGGTGTGCCGACCACCTCATAGGTCACGCCGATCAACCCTTCATTGTTGCCGCCGCCGAGGAAGATGCCGAACAGCGGAATCTGGCCGAAGATGTTGTTGACGCCATACATCGGCACGAAGGTACCGCTCATGCAGACCTGATTGCCGGGATAGTCGATCGAGCCCTCGATGGTGGCGCCGATCATCGGGCCCTTGACCACGCCATCGCGGATGGTGAGCGCGCCGTTCTGCCGGGTGAACTCGGCGCGGAGCGCGCTGAAGGAGACGCCGTTTCCGGTACCGTTGGGCGCGCCGGCGGCGACGCGTTCGAGCTGAGCCTCGCCCTTCACCGTGAAGTCACGGACATTGATGAGGCCCTCGCGCGAGGTGTTCGGCTCCGACGTCGGCGGCTCCATCGCCACCACCATCTGGCCGCCGACCGCCTTGGTGTAGGTGTCGGTGAAGCGCAGCAGCGCGCCGGCATCGTTGGTCTGGAGGTAGATCACCTCGCGGCTGCCCTGCGCACGCCCGCCGCGCAGATCGGCCGCCACTGGCGTATCGCGGCCGATCTTGCCGCTCAGGGTAAAGGCCTTGATGGCGCCGCTGCGCTTCGACATCTTGGCATCGACGCTGCGCATCGCCTCACCATTGAAACCGGCGATGGCACCCAGCTTCACGTCGATGTCGAAATCGACGTTCTTCATCTTGTTCTTGGAATCGTCCTTGGAATTGCCTGAAATCGCCGACTTCAGGAAGCCGCGGCCATCGAACACGTCGCCGCGCATGGTGCCCCTGATGACGCCGTCCTGACCACGCTCGGCCTTCAATGAGGTCTTGTCGCCGTCGGACGGCGAATAGGTCGGGAAGTTCACGTTCATGAGGTCGCCATTCGCGTCGACCTCGAGCGAGCCCTTGATCGAGGCGCCGCCGCCTTCGATGACGATGTCCTCAAGCCGCGTCGATTGCGCCGTCGGCACGACCTTGAAGCTGGCCTTGCCTGATTTGCCCGGCGGCTTGAGCCAGCCCGGCAGGATATTGTCGAGCTTGACCGACGTCAGGTCGGCCTCGACGCCGAGCTTCGTCGTCTGGTCGGGACCGCCGGCGATCTTGCCCGACAGCTTGATCGGCAACGATCCGCTGACGGCGGGGCCGAGATCGAACCCCAATCGCGCCCGGCTCGCATCATCCAGCGTCGCCTGCAGTCTGACGTCAGCATCGCCTTCGGTCGGCTTGCGGTAGTCGAGTGAGGCCGCCTGGCCGTTGATCTTGACGTCGCCCTTGACCTGATAACCCCCGTTGTTCGCGACGATCTTGAGATTGTTGGCCTCCAGCTTCTGGTTCATCACCAGCTTGTCGGCTGAGAAGCCGTTGAGGTCGGCCGTCACGGCATAGGTCGTGTCAGACTTGGTCAACTCGCCCTTGACCGGCATGCCGAGCTGGATGTTCGCCGTGAATGTGCCCTTGCTGGTATTGGGGTCGACGACTGTCGACGACAGATCGCTTAGGCGATCATTGGAGAGCATTTCGGCCGCTGCTGGCACCGGTCCCTCGACGCGAAACTTCGTTCGCGATGGCGAGGGCTTCGGCGCCATGTCCGGGACCTCGAAGGTGAAGTCGGAAATCGTGACCTTGCGGCCTGCGGGCGTATCGGCAATGCCCTGGCTGATATTCACGGTCGCGGTGCGGCCGGTCACGCGCGCCTTCAAATCGGCATCGTGCACGACAGGCATTCCGTCCACGGGACGGACCGCGACGCCGCTCGCCACGATGTTGACCGAGAGGCCGTCGTCGGGAATGGGCGGGCCCTTGCGCGGAAGGTTCTTCGTCGGCGAGTTGACGCCGATCTCGATGCGCTGAAGCGTACCGCGCTCGATCCGCTCGATCACCCATTCGCGCAACTCGGGAACGACCAGCGTCGGCCACATCCGCTTCAGCGCAGAGGCCGACATCGGCGTCCCCGCAAAGCCCAGCGTCAGCCGCGGCTCGCCGGAATAGTCGATGGCACCGGTGCCGGCGACGCCGATCTCGCCATTGCTGATGTCGGCTTGGGTCAGCAGGAAGCGCTTGTGGTCGGTGTCGAAACGGAAGCCGATCGCAATGCGGTTGAAGACGAGCGGCGGCTCGTTGTCGATGCCGCCGAGCAGGATCGAACCGCCGCTGAAGCCCAGTTGCCAGTCATTGACGGTCCCGTTGGGCGGCTCGAGATGAGCCAGCAGCGTCAGGCGGTTCGCGCCCGACAGGATCTTGAACGGTGCGACCAGCACCCGGCGATTGGCGTCCCACTCGACGTTGATCTCGGCCTGGTCGATCGCCATCGGATAATCTGGCGTGTCGGTGTCGATGATACGGCCCGCGCCGATCGCGATCTTGCCGCGGAAGAATGTCGGCACACCATCGCGGCCGAGCTCGCCCTTGAGCTCGCCCGTGAGCGGCAGGTCGGCCGTATAGGTGAGGTCCTTGACCCGCAGTGCCAGCAGAATGTTGGAGGTCGAGACCTTGTCGGCCTTGATGTCGACCGAGCGCACGCCGTTCTCGGCCGGCCCGATCGTGGCGCGCAGCATCCACGGGCGCTCGCCCTCCTCGCCCAGGC
>NZ_JALBGZ010000710.1:0-3182 GCF_023006515.1 Bradyrhizobium sp. PRIMUS42 | reverse complement strand
GGCCTTGCCCGGCTCCGCGGCCTGGACTGCGCCCCCGCACGTCCAAAGTGTGAGGGCGAACAAGGGAATGGAGAGAATTGAAATCCAGCTTTGGCGGCGACCGGCTGCACTGGCGGTAGACGTCGTCATCGAATTGTCCTCCCGTTTAAGTAGGGATCGCCATTCGATACGTCTATTGAGGCCGAAGATGGGTCAGCCTGCCGCTTATGGCTGCGGGTTGTCCCGCCGCGGCAGGAAATGGTCCAGCAGGCCCGTCGGCAGGGGAAAGACGACGGTCGAAGACCGCTCGCCCGCGATATCGTGCAGGGCCGCGAAGTAACGGAGCTGCATCGCCTGCGGCTCTTGCGCGAGAATCCGGCCGGCCTCGACCAGCTTTTCGGCAGCCTGCTGCTCGCCCATCGCATTGATCACCTTGGCACGCCGCAACCGCTCCGCTTCGGCCTGCTTGGCGATCGCCCGCACCATGGTTTCGTTGAGATCGATGTCCTTGATCTCGATCCCGGTGACCTTGATGCCCCAGACGTCGGTCTGCTTGTCGAGGATCTCCTGGATGTCGGCGTTCAACCTGTCGCGTTCGGCAAGCATCTCGTCGAGCTCGTGCTTGCCGAGCACCGAGCGTAAGGTGGTCTGCGCGAGCTGACTGGTGGCAGCCATGTAATCGCCGACCTTGATGATGGCCCGTTCAGGATCGACGATGCGGAAGTACAGGACGGCGTTGACCTTGACGGAGACGTTGTCCCGCGAAATCACGTCCTGGGGCGGGACGACCTGCACCATCACCCGTAGATCGACCTTGACGAGTTGCTGCACGACCGGAACGAGGATGATGAGGCCCGGGCCCTTCACGCCGGTAAAGCGACCGAGCGTGAAGACGACGCCACGCTCGTATTCACGCAGGATTCGAATAGCCTGGGACAGGAACATGATGACAAGCAACGCGAGCGCCGCATAAGTCAGATATTCCAGCATCATGATGGACCTCCCTCGCCTGTGCGGGCTGGTGCGCGCCGTATCAGCAGAGTGAGGTCGACAACGTTCGCGACTTCGACCGTCTCTCCGGGCTTGAACGTTTCGGCGCCGCGCGCCTGCCAGCGCTCGCCATGGGCGAAAACATGACCTTCGCTCCCACGCCAGTCGAGAACCTCGGCGGGCAAGCCTCGCATGGCCTGCGCGCCGACCCGTTCAGGAGCCTTGGCGGCACGCCGCAGCGAACCAAGCACGACGAGAGCAAAGCCGACGAACACAGCTGCCGTGGTGCCGATCACCCACCACGACAGGTGGTAGCCGGGCGCCTCGCCCCTGAACAGCATCAACGCTCCCAGCACGAAAGCGATGATCCCTCCGAGACCGATCACCACCGTCGGATTGAAGGCTTCGACGGTGAGAAGCACTATGCCGACCAGCATCAGGGCAAGTCCGGCATAGTTGATCGGCAGCAAATTGAGGGCATAGAGGCCGATCAGCAGGCAGATCGCGCCGACGACTCCCGGCGCGACGGCACCGGGAGATATGAACTCGAAGATCAGGCCGTAGATGCCGACCATCAGGAGGATGAACGCCACGTTCGGATCGGTGATCACCGCCAGGAAGCGGGATATTCGTCCGGGGTCGACGGCTTCGACGACCGCATCCTTCGTCGCGAGGCGTTGCGTCTTGCCGCCTGCAACTTCCACCTCGCGACCATCGAGCTGCCTCAGCAATTCAGCCTGGTCGCGCGCGACGAGATCGATGGCATGGGCCTCGAGCGCGCCGTTGGCAGAGAGCGTGGCGGCTTCACGAACCGCCTTCTCCGCCCAGTCCGCATTGCGGTTGCGCAGCTCGGCGAGGCTGCGGATGAAAGCGACGGCATCGTTCGTCACCTTCGCCGTCATCGCGTCCTTCGGCTCATCCTTCTTGTCCTTGCCGTCCTTGTCGGGTGTACCGCTCGGCAGGCCCGGCAGCGGCCCGCCAATCTGCACCGGCGTCGCGGCACCGATATTGGTGCCTGGCGCCATCGCCGCGATGTGGGTCGCATAAAGGATATAGGTCCCCGCGCTCGCCGCGTGGGCGCCGGAGGGCGCGACGTAACCGACGACGGGGATGGGCGAGGCCAGCACGTCCGCAATGATCTCGCGCATGCTGGAATTGAGACCGCCGGGCGTGTTCATTCTCAGAAGCACGACCTCGGCGCGCCGTTCGCTCGCCTTGGCCAAGGCCTCCTTCACGTAGCTGGCCGACGCAGGGCCAATGGCCCCGTCGATCGAAACAATCAGTGCAAGACGGCCGTTCTCCTCCGCTGAGCTGGGAAGGAGGCAGCAGATCAAAGCCACGACGCCAATCGCCGCAACGAGGGCCGCCTTCATGGTCTGCACGGCAGGGCTCCCTTGCAGAGCATATGGTGTTCGTCTCTTGAACCTCAATGCTGTGCGAAGAGACCGGCGCTGCGATTGTGCAACGCAATGGAAAATGTGCCATGCAGGATGGCGATGTGGTCGGTTGAGCAAAGGCGCTGGCGGACCATGCCTGCGACTGATCCGCCCTGCCCAAGACGCCCTGCCCCACGAGTTGCTACCGTGCCACTCTCACGCCATCGGGCCCGATCGTGCCGAACATCCCGGCGATGATCTCGCTGGTCGGCTGCATGCCGCCGAGCGACCAGTGGGAAGGCTCCTGCTCCTCGATCCTGACCCAGACGTTGCGGCGGAAGTCCGGGTTGTTCTGCCCTTCGACCTCGACCATCAGGTCGGTGACGCGTTCGAGCAGGGTCTTCTTCTGCGCAGCATCCAGAATGCCGCGGACGGTGGAAATGGTGATGTAAGGCATGTCTCTCTCCAATTGTGTCGGGTAACGACGGCGGCAGATTGGACCGGCCCCTCTCCGCAAGGCAGTGGCGGATAAGACAGAGATCAGGCAATTTCCGCCACGCGCCCGCGCGCCGTTCGGATAGGATCGCGGCATCAACCCGGGGGTCTCATGAAGCTCGCAATTCTGGCACTGGAAGGTTGCATGCATTCGGCGATCGCGGGGATCGCCGACATCCTGTCGCTCGCCAACCACGTCATGCAGCAGAGCGGCGCAAAATCCCGCTTCGCCTTCCAGACGCTGTCGCTCGACGGCAAGCCCGTGCGCGCCGGCGGCGGCCGGGTGGTCGCAGTCGATGGCGCGATCGATAAACGCGCGCGCTTCGACGCGATCATCGTCCC
>NZ_JALBGZ010000070.1:0-14895 GCF_023006515.1 Bradyrhizobium sp. PRIMUS42 | reverse complement strand
TGGGTCGGCGCCGCCGCGCCGCCGCCAATCCGCGCGGCATGCAGGGTTACGCCGCGGGGCGCTGATAAGGCCGATCAGATCACCACTTCCCGCATCACGCGGCGGCAATCCATCTCGTATTCGAGATCGACCACAGGCGGCCGGGCGAAATGCCAGGTCAGGCCGGAGCGCAGCGCGCCGCGGCGCACCAGTTCGTCGGCGAGCGCGTGGTGGAAGTCGTGCACGGAATAGGCCTGCACCGCGGTCGTGTCGTTCCAGCCGAAGCCGAAGGCTGCCATCCGGTTTTCCATCTGCGAGGTCGTCGTGAAGCGTACCTTCTCCCTCAACCCCTCCGGGCTGAGATCGCGGTAGCGCACGGTGCGCTCGACATAGGTCCCGCTGCCTTCGCGCGCCTCGGCGCCACCCGCGATCACGAAGCTCGGCGTTGTCGCGCGGGTCGGGCGCGTGAAGGAGAACGCGTAGAACGACGGCTCGGACGGCGGGTCGATCTCAGGACAGACATTGCTGCGCGCCACCGGATTGGTGGTGCCGTCGAAGATGCCCCATTCGGACAGGGTCTTCACATAGTGCAGGTTGAACGCGCGAAAGCCCTCTTCGCTGAAGGCCGCGGGCGAACGCAGCTCGCAGGCGCAGAACGCCGTCAGCGGACGACCTGCCTCCTGAATGATTTTTGCAGCCAGCGCAAACCCTTCCGCAAGCGGCACCAGTCGGTCGAAGCGGACACGCTCGATCTCGTAGCCGTCGTTCGCGGCAACACCCGCTGAATATTGAAACACGGACGGAATGAAGCGGTAATTGCCGGCAGAGAACTCACGAACCATGGCGAACTCCTATTCAAGCTGCATGCGAATGCCTTTGGCGCCGTTGAGCAGGCGCTTCAGGTGAAAGCCGGCCAGAGAATCGTCGGCGTACATGCCGACCAGCGCGGCAAAGGCCGGCATGGCCGCGGCATCGCCGGCCTCCATCTTGGCGAAAGCCTCCGAATACAGCGCCGTTTCCGGGGCTTCGAATTTGGCTTGTGGCAGCGGCTCGAACGCGCGCAGGGGCTCGCTGCGTCCGCGTAGCATCAGCTCCCCGACGGCGCGGCCTTTAAAACTGTCGGCCGCCTCGGCGACGCTGCCGCTGACGCAAATGCGGGTGCCCAGATGCTTGTTGGCGGCCTCCAGCCGCGCCGCGATGTTGATGGAGTCGCCATATGCGGTGTAGTCGAAGAAGCGGTTGCCGCCGAAATTGCCAACCAGCGCCGGGCCGGCGTGGATGCCGATGCGGGTGGCACCGAAGGTGACGCCCATGGCGCTCTGGCGCGCGCGAAAATCCTGCGCCCAGGCATCGAGCTCATGGGCGCAGGCGACGGCGCGCGTGGCGTAATCCGGCTGATCGCCGGGCGCATTGAAGAGCACCTGGATCGCATCGCCGATGATCTTTGCGACCGTGCCCTCATGTTCAAAGACGATCTCGGTCATGCCGCCGACATACTCGTTGAGCAGCTTGCCCAACGTCTCGGGCGGCGCGCTTTCCACCAACGAGGTGAAGCCGGTAATATCGGTGAAGATGGTGGCTATATCGCGCCACTGCACTTCGATCCCCTCGCCGTCGCCGCTGGCGGCCAGACGCTTGGCAACCTCGGGCGAGAAATGACGCGATAACGCAGCATGGGCGCGCTCGGCTTCCATCTGGCGCCGCCGCACGTCGCGCAGCATCTCCACATGGCGGATGGTCTTCTCGATCGTGGCTTCCAGATCGGCGAAGTCGATCGGCTTGGTCAGGAAATCGAAAGCGCCGCGATTCATGGCGGTGCGGATGTTGCTCATGTCACCATAGGCGGAGACGATGATGGTCGACTTCTTGTCCTCGGCCTCCTGGAGTTTCGCGAGCAGCGACAGGCCGTCCATCCTGGGCATGTTGATATCGGAGACCACCATATCGACGTGCGGATTCTGCTCGAGCGAGGCCAGCGCATCGAGGCCGTCGCGGGCGAACATGATATCGATCTGTCCGTCGCGAATCTGCCTGCGGAACTTTTGCAGGATCAGCGCCTCGAGATCCGGCTCGTCGTCGACGAAGAGGATGGTCGCAGTCATGCGGCTTGCTCGAGCCTCGTATCGATCTCCTGCCGCAGCAGCGCAAAGTCGATCGGCTTGGTAAGGAGCCCGACGGCGCCGCGCTCGATCGCCTTGCGTCGCGTCTCGGCATCGCCATAGGCCGTGATCATGATGACGGGAACGTCCGGATGCGCGGCACGCACCTTCGGCAGCATGTCGAGCCCGCTCATGCCGGGCATGTTGATGTCGGACAGGATCAGGATCAACGAGGGATCGCGGACCTCCGCGGCGCGCTTGAGTGCATCGGGCGCAGAGGAGGCGAACTCCATCTGGAAGCGGCCGGCGCGCAACTCGCGTCGGAACTGCTGCCGGAAAAGCGCCTCGACGTCGGGCTCGTCGTCGACGACCAGGATGTAAACGTTCACGACTTGCCTCCGGAAGTGCCGCCCGCCGCCATCGTGCGCGGCAGGGTGATGATGAATTCGGTAAATACACCTTGTGCGGTGTTCACGTCGATGGTGCCGCCGTGCTGCTTCACGACGATATCATGGCTCATGGACAAGCCGAGCCCGGTGCCCTCGCCGACCGGCTTGGTGGTGAAGAAGGGGTTGAACATCCTCTCCCTCACCTCGGGTGGAATCCCCGTGCCATTGTCGCGAATCCGGATTTCGACCCTGCCGCCGAGATCCTTGGTTGCCGCGCTCAAGGTGGGCTCGAAGGCCTCACCCGCGCTCTCCCGACGCTTGGCGGTGGCATAGAATCCGTTGGAGATCAGGTTGAGCAAGACGCGCGTGATCTCCTGCGGATAGATGTCGACCATGCCGGCGGCGGGATCCAACTCGCGCTGGAGCGTGACGTTGAAGGACGGCCGTTCCGCGCGCGCTCCGTGATAGGCGAGATTAAGGCTCTCCTCCACGACCGCATTGATGTCGACGGCGCGATGCTCGCCGGAGCCCTCGCGCGAATGCAGCAGCATGTTCCTGACGATGGAATCGGCACGCTTGCCATGCTGCACGACCTTCTCGAGGTTGCTTCTGAGCATGCCGGTCAGCTCGTCGACCTCCTGCCTGGTCTTGTCGTCGAGCGCGGCCGATTGCAGGGTCTCGTTGAGCTCGTCGATCAGCTCGGTCGAGACCGCCGAGAAATTGTTCACGAAGTTAAGTGGGTTCTTGATCTCGTGGGCGATGCCGGCGGTGAGTTGGCCGAGCGAAGCCAGCTTCTCGGTCTGGACCAGGCGATCCTGGGCGGTGCGCAACTCGTCGAGCGATTGCGACAGCTCTCTGGTGCGCTCCTGGACCTCCTCAAACAACCGGACATTCTCGATCGCAATCAGGGCCTGATCGGCAAAAGTGGTGGCGAGCTCGATTTGCTTTGCACTGAACGGCCGCACCTCGTGTCGCGTCAGGACGAACACCCCGATCGGTGCTCCCTCTCGCAACAGGGGCACGCCCAGCATCGTACGTACGTTGGAGCGCCTTCGAGCGGACGAGGGCGCAAATTCCGGGTCGGCCTGCACATCCGGGACATGAACCGTCTTGGCATCGAGCAGTGTACGGCCGACCACGCTTCCCCGTTCCGGCATAGACGCGAATGTCCGAAGCTTGTTTTCCTGCTCCGCGTCGAGCCCGCAGCTCGCCGCCAAATAGAAAACGCCATCGCTGGGCCGAAAGATCGTCCCCTCATCCGCGTCGCACAACCGGGCTGCCGAGCCAACAAGCGTGTTCAGCACGGTTTGCAGGTCGAACGCCGAACGGCTGATGACTTTCAGCACATCGGCGGTCGCCGTCTGCTGCTGCAAGGATTCGCTCAATTCCGCCGTCCGCTGCTCGACTTTCTTTTCCAGGTCCGCATAGGATTCCTGCAAGCGCGCGCCCATGTCGTTGAACTGGTCAGCAAGCCCTTCGAGTTCATCGCCAGTCCGGATCGAAATGCGCTGCGAGAAGTCGCCACCGCCGATCCTTTCGGCGCCGCTGCGCAGCGCCTGGATCGGCCCGACCATGCGGCGCGCCAGGAAAATCCCGGCGAGCACCGCGAAAATAGATGCCGCGAGCAGCACGATCGCAAGCCGCTGCAGCGAGGCGTAGAGCGAAGCGTAGGCTTCCTCGACCGGCAATTCCACGAACATGATCCAGCCGAGCGGCGCGATGGGGGCCGAGGCGGTCAGAACCTTCTGCCCCTGGATGTTGGTCGCCTCCTGCAAAGCCCCCGGCATGGTGCCGCCACCGGCCTGGGCGCCGCGCACCTGCTCGAGCCTGGACATGTCGGTATTGCGCAGGACCAGACTGATGTCGGGATGCGCGATCAGGCGCCCCTCCGGCCCCACCACATAGGCATGTCCATGCTCGCCGACCTTGATCTGGGACACGACGTCCCAGATCAGCTTGAGGTTGACCTCGGCGATACTGACCCCTGCGTCCTTGCGCGCGCCGGCCAGCGCTAGCGTCATGTAGGGTTCGGACTCCCGGCGGAAATAGACCGGCCCGTAATAAACCTTGTGCGCGACCGCCTCGGTGAACTTCGGATCGCTGGACAGGTCGATCCCGCTCTCGAGAGAGTCCATCGCCAGGCGCGAGACCCGCAAGCGTTCCTTGCCGGTCGAATCCACCTGGGCAAGCTCGGTGATGGCAGGCACCTGGCGCAGCAGCCGCAGCGCGTCGAATCGGCGCTGCTCGATCGAGCCCGCCGACCACGGCAGTTGCGTGGTCCAGCCGAGCTGGCTTTCGATCTCCTTGACGAACTGGCCGATCTTGGCCGCGGCGGCCTCGGCCTGCTCATGTTGGACCCGGATCAGCGAAGCCTTGTGCTCGCGATAATAGAAGAAAACCTCGAACAGGCCGTTGGCCAGCAGCGCGATGGCGACGACGGCCACGAACAGCGCAACATATTTGGTGAAAAGCCGCGTCCTAATTCCCCGTCCCGCGGCCGCGCCGGAGACGGCGCCAGCCGGAGCCGCGCTCGGCAGAGTCCCGGCTTGCGGGGCGTCGGGATGGAGGGAAAGGCTCATCCCGCGGAACCTAGCAAGAAGACCGGGCCTTGTCTTTCGCAGGCGCGAGAAGGCCCCGCGGCTGCGGCGCAGAACGGCCGACGCGGCGGCAAGAAAAGGGCGGCAACGGTTTAGCCGCTGCCACCCTCTGGTTCGCGTGCGAGCCGTCTCAGGTCGGCCGCAGGGCCTCGGCGCCGAGATCGAGCTCGTTGATCTGCTTGTTTCGCTCGGAATCGGCCGCCGCGCGGTGGTCGGTCGCCAGCACCACGTACACCGCCGGCAGCACGAACAGCGTGAACAGGGTACCGATCGACATGCCGGCGACCACGACCAGACCAATCGAGAAGCGGCTGGCCGCGCCCGCGCCGGTCGCAGTCAAGAGCGGGATCAGGCCGGTCACCATGGCGGCCGTCGTCATCAGGATTGGCCGCAGGCGGATGCGAGCCGACATCTCGATGGCCGAGCGGCGGTCGAGCCGCTCATTGACCTGGAGCTCGTTGGCGAACTCCACCATCAGGATGCCGTGCTTGGTGATCAGGCCGACCAGAGTGAGCAGACCGACCTGGGTGTAGATGTTCATGGTCGCGACGCCGAAGAACAGCGGGATCAGCGCGCCGACGATCGCCATCGGCACCGAGATCATGATCACCAGCGGGTCACGCAAGCTCTCGAACTGCGCCGCCAGCACCAGGAAGATGATGATCAGCGCGAAACCGAAGGTAATCGCGAGCTGATTACCTTCCTGCACGTACTGCCTGCTATCGGCTAGATAGTCGTGACTGAAGCCTTGCGGCAGTTTCTTGGCCTCGCCTTCGAGGAAGTCGACCGCAGCACCCACGGTCACGCCGGGCATCGGCACGGCCGAGAATGTTGCCGAATTGAGCTGGTTATAGTGCGTCAGCGAATTCGGGTCGGTCCTGGTGTCGATCGACACCACCGTCGACAACGGAAGCTGCTGACCGGTGTTGGTCGTCACATAGTAGCCGCCGAGCGATTCCGGCGAAAGCCGCTGGCCGCGCGGCACTTGCGGAATGACCTGGTAGGAACGGCCCTCGAGGTTGAAGCGATTGACGTAGTTGCCACCCAGCAGCACGGCCAGCGCGCTGCCGACGTTCTGCATGTTGACGCCGAGATCCTGGGCCTTGGTACGGTCGACCTTCACTGTCACGGTCGGCTGGTTATAGGCGAGGTCACTGTCGGACACGATGAACATGCCGCTCTTGCGTGCGGCGTCCTTCAGCTTCTCCATCTGCTCGTAGACAGCCTGGAAGCCCGCGGTCGAGTTGATGACCATCTGCACCGGCAGACCGCCCGGCCCGCCGGGCAGCGGCGGCAGGTTGAACGCGAAGGCCTGGACGCCTTCAATCTTGGAGAGCTCGGCCTGCACCAGCGGCTTCAGTTGAATCGAAGATCGCTTGCGCTCATCCCAGGGCTTGAGCAACTGGCCCGCGATGCCGCCCTGTGGGCCGTTGATGCCGTTGAGCACGAAGCGCAGATCGGCCTCAGGAAAATTCGCGAATACCTTGTCGAGCTTATCGCCGTAGAAATCGACATAATCGATGTTGGCGTATTTCGGCGCCTTGGTCACCGCGAACACGATGCCCTGGTCCTCCTCGGGCGCCAGCTCCTTTGAGGTGTGCATATAGAGGAAGCCGACCAGTCCCAGGATCGTAACGGCGAACAGGCCGGTGATTGCCTTGTAGTCCAGCGAGCGGTCGAGCCGGCGTCCGTACCAACGGGTCAACGCGCCGAACACGCCGTTCACGAGCTTGGCAAAACGGCCCTCTTCGGTGTTCTTCAAGAGCACCGAGCACATCATCGGCGACAGCGTCAGCGCGATGACGCCGGACACGATCACTGAGCCCGCAAGGGTGAAGGCGAATTCGCGGAACAGTGAGCCGGTGAGGCCGCCGAGGAAGCCGATCGGAGCATACACGGCGGCGAGCGTGATCGTCATCGAGATAACGGGACCAACGATTTCGCGCGCGCCTTCCAGCGACGCTTGCACCGGTGTCTTGCCCTCCTCCAGATGGCGGTGAATGTTCTCCACCACCACGATGGCGTCGTCGACCACAAGTCCGATCGCGAGCACCATGGCCAGCAGCGTCAGCAGGTTGAAGCTGAAGCCGAGCATGAGCATCAGCGTGCAGACGCCGATCATCGACAGCGGAATCGTGACAACTGGAATGATGACTGAGCGGAACGACGCCAGGAACAGGAAGATCACCACGATGACGATGATGATGGCTTCGCCCAGCGTCTTCTCGACCTCATCGATCGAGGATTGGATGAACTTGGTCGAATCGTAGGCGACCTTCATCTTCATCGACGGCGGCAGGTTGCGCTCGAGCTCGGGAAATAGCGCGCGCACGCCCTTCACGAGGGTGAGCGGGTTGCCTTGCGGGGTCGCCTGAACGCCGATGAAGATCGCATGCTCGCCATTGAAGGCCACGCTCGCATCGGTACTCTGGGCGGCAAGCTCGACGGATGCGATGTCCTCCATCCGCACAAAGCCACCGTCCTTGGCCTTGACGATCATCTTCTTGAACTGATTGACGTCAGTAAGGCCCGTGTTCGTCGAGACGTTCGAGACGATCAAATAGCCCTTGGTCTGGCCCGCCGCGGACTGGAAGTTGTTGGCCGCGATCGCCGCGGCGACATCGGCCGGCGACACATTGCGGCCTGCCATCTTCACCGGATCGAGCCAAAGCCGCATCGCAAAATTCTGGGCGCCGAGGATGTCCGCGGAGGCCACGCCGTCGACGGTCGACAGCACCGGCTGCACCACGCGCGTCAGATAATCGGAGATCGCAGAGCCCGACAGCTCTTCGGACGAGAAGCCGAGATACATCACGGCCGTGGTCTGGCCCGTGGTCTTGGTGACGATCGGGTCGTTGGATTCCTTCGGGATCAGATATTTGACCGAGTTCGTCTTGGCCAGCACCTCGGTGAGCGCCTGGTTCGGATCGAAGTTCAGCTTGATGTAGACCTGGATCGTCGAGGTGCCGAGCACCGAGGACGAGGTCATGTAATCGACGCCTTCGGCGGAGGCGACCGCCTGCTCGATCGGCGTGGTGATGAAGCCCTGGATCAGGTCGGCGGACGCACCGGGATAGACGGTCGTGATGTTGATGACCGTGTTCGACAGTTTTGGATATTGCCGGATCGGCAGCGTCGTCGCCGCGCGCAGGCCGATCAGCAGGATCAGCAGGCTGACGACGATCGACAGGACCGGGCGTTTGATGAAAATATCAGTAAAGCGCATCGCAGCGATCTCGATTTCGTTGACTTGCAAAGCGCATGACCCGGCCGTGCCGGATCATGCTGCGACGTGTACGATGTCAGTATCGCGGCGGTTGCGCGGGAATCGGCGGCGCCGGGTCGGTCGAAATCGACACCGCCGAGCCCGATTGCAGCTTTAGCTGGCCGACGGCAACGACCTTGTCGCCAGGCTTCAGGCCCTTGACGATTTCAGCACGGCCGTCGACCCGGTTGCCGGTCTGCACGAAGGTGCGCACCGCGGAGAGGGTGGTCTTGCCATCCTCTTCCTTCTTCTCGGTGATCACGAACACCGAGTCGCCGTACAGCGTGTAGTCGACCGCCGTCTCCGGAACGGTGATCACCGGCGGCTTGTCCGGCAGCACCACCGTCGTGGTCACGAACATGCCGGGCTTCAGGATCTTCTCCGGATTGGCGACCGTCGCCTGCACGCGGATGTTGCGGGTGTCGGTCGCGATCTGCGGCTCGATCGTGGTGATCTTGCCTTCGAAGGTGCGGCCCGGATAGGCGTCGACCTTGAGCCGGACAGTCTGCCCGACCTTGAGGTTGCCTGAATCCTTTTCTGTCACCGTGAAGTTGGCCCACAGCTGCGACAGATCGGTCAGCGAGACGATGGCCGTACCGGCTGTCAGATACTGGCCGACCTCGACCTTGCGGACGCCGAGATCGCCGGAGAACGGCGCACGGACCAGCTTCTGCGAGATCAACGCTTCGGTCTTGGCGATGCCGGCCAAGGCTTGGTCGTAGGCGGCTTGCGCATTATCGACGGTGGCCTGCGGACCGAATTGGCGCGCGGCGAGCTGCTTGGCGCGATCGAGCGACAACTGCGCGACGGTCGCCTGGGCCTTATAGTTGGCAAGGTCGCCCTGCTCCGGCGCGTCGAACAGCTGCACCAGCGGCGTGCCGGCCTCGACTCGCGTGCCCGGCTCGAACTTGATCTCGGTGACGCGGCCGTTGACGTCGGCGCTGACGTCGACCTGGTGCACGGCGACGAGGCCGCCGACTGCTGTGAGCAGGTTCGGCACCACCTCGGACTTCGCCTCCGCGGCGCTGACAGCGGTCGGCGGCGGCTTGTTGTTGGCGAAGAACTGCTTGATCATCTGGCCGCGGAAATTGTTGAACCAGACGAGGCCGCCAACAAGCACCGCGAGCAGCGTGCCGACGATGACGAACCAGAGCACCGGCCTGACCGGGCGCTTGGGAGCCTTGTTGTCGATCGGTTCGCCCGAAATCTTGTGTTCGGTTACGATGTTCATGTCATGCACTTTCTGCAATCGCCGTCCTGCCGGCATCCGGGGCCTGATTGTGGCCCAGATGCGAAGCAATTGCGGCGTCGTTAAGTCCGATACCTCTTAGGAGAAACTCACACAGCTGCCGCTCGAGGTCTTCAGCCTGGCCGTAGACGAGGCAAGGCGAAGCCGGCAGCCTGGTCAGCGCTGCGGTCATCACCGTGTGATGCGCAAACCAGAACAAGTTGAGCGGTTCGCCGCTGCATCGCCGCGCGTCACCGCTAGCAACGGCACGTTCGAGCGAGGAGACGAAGATCGCCCCGATCAGCGTCTCGATCTTGGCATACAGCAAACGGGCAAATTCGCCATCATCCAAATGGCTGGTGGCCATCAGTCGCAGGCGCTGCGCCTCTTCCTGATCGGGACCATCAGCGATGTGCAGGAAATGCTGGACCATGCCGCGGATCAGCTCGACCAGCGTGGCTGTCGACGGCTCGCGCTCGAGCAGCTCCATGAAGGCCGGATCGGCCTCGCATTCGTCGCTGAGGATTTCGGCGTAGAGCGCGGCCTTGGACGGGAAATGCTTGAACAGCAGCGCCTCGGAAATGGCTGCGGCGGCCGCCACGCTCTTCGTCGTGGTGCCGGTATAGCCATGTCGGGAAAAGCAGCGCTTTGCGGCTCCGAGGATCAATTGACGCCTCAGGTCGCTCGTCATACGCAATGAGCTCATGCTGGTGAGTAAGCACTCACCCACGTAGAAAGTCAAGCACTATGTTGCACCGCAACCTACGTGCGTTGTAAATTCAGTGGAAATCGGCCCCGTCCGCACGGATCGCGTGCAGGACGTGGGCGCCACAGGCATCGACAGGCCGGCCTAGATAGGCTGGAAGCCGAGTTCGCCGCGGATCCGGTTGAGGATGTAAGTCCCATCCCGGCTTGGCAAAATGCGTTCCAGGCTGGCGCTGTCGATTTTCACATTGGCAAAGCGCGGCCCGGCCGAGACGACGAAACCTGAACATTTTATTCTCCCCAAGGCCTTAACCACCAAGGCCTAAATCCGTCTTTGCGCCCGGCCGCGCCCCGGCTCGCGCGAACGCGCCGTTCTAACACGCGAGCGCCAAATTCGTCCCATGACAGATGCGTCATGGCAGGCCTCCTCGGCGCTCCCAAGCAAACCGCTGGCCAAGCCGGCAAGGATCGCCATATAAGGCAGGCGAAATTCGGGAATTTTCATGAGCGCGCTGGCCAACCACGCATTTGCCAAGATGAACGGCATCGGCAACGAGATCGTTGTTGTCGACATGCGCGATTCCGCGGCAAAGGTGACGCCGGACGACGCCCGCGCGGTAGCGTCCGCGAACGGCGGCGTGGCCTACGACCAGCTCATGGTGCTGCAGAAGCCGCGGCTCGACGGCACAGAGGCCTTCATCCGCATCTACAACAATGACGGCTCGGAGGCCGGCGCCTGCGGCAACGGCATGCGTTGTGTGGTGCGGCGTATCTTCGAGAAGACCGGCCAGACCAATGCGACGTTCGAGACGGAAGCGGGCCTGCTCAATGCCTGGCAGGGTCCCGCGCCGGATCTCTACACGGTCGACATGGGTGCGCCGAAGTTCGGCTGGCAGGACATTCCGCTGGCGGAAGAGTTCCGCGACACCCGCTACATCGAATTGCAGATCGGGCCGATCGACAATCCGATCCTGCATTCGCCCTCCGTGGTGAGCATGGGCAATCCGCATGCGATCTTCTGGGTCGACGACGTCCATGCCTACGATCTCGAGCGTTTCGGTCCGCTGCTCGAAAACCATCCGATCTTCCCGGAGCGCGCCAACATCACGCTCGCCCATATCGTCGATGACAAGCACATCACGATCCGCACCTGGGAACGCGGTGCCGGCCTGACCAAGGCCTGTGGCTCGGCGGCCTGCGCCACGGCCGTCGCCGCGGCGCGCCTGAAGCGGGTCGAGCGCAATGTCGAGATCACGCTGCCCGGCGGCAAGCTCGGCATCGAATGGCGCGAGCGCGACGACCACGTGCTGATGACGGGCACAGCGACATTCGAATATGAGGACACCTTCGATCCGGCGCTGTTCGCGCCGGTTGGCTGATGGCCGTCGACATCGTCACCTTCGGCTGCCGCCTCAATGCCTTCGAGGCCGAGGTGATCCGCCGTGAGGCCGAGGGCGCGGGCCTTTCCGACACCATCGTCATCAACAGCTGCGCCGTCACCAATGAGGCGGTGGCGCAGGCGCGGCAATCGATCCGCAAATTGAAGCGCGAACGGCCCGGTGCGCGCATCGTCGTCACCGGCTGCGCGGCGCAGACGCAAAGCGGCATGTTCGCTGACATGGCCGAAGTCGATCGCGTCGTCGGCAATGACGACAAGATGCGCAGGCAGACCTGGCGCGAGGCCCGCGATGCGTTCGATCTCGGCGCCGGCGAGAAGATCGCCGTCAGCGACATCATGGCTATCAGGGAGATGGCGCCGCATCTCATCGACGGCTATGCGAGCGGCCTGCCGCGCGTGTTCGTGCAGGTGCAGAACGGCTGCGACCATCGCTGCACCTTCTGCATCATTCCCTACGGTCGCGGCAATTCGCGCTCGGTGCCGATGGGCGCGGTGGTCGAGCAGGTGCGGACGCTGGTCGAACGCGGTCATGCCGAGATCGTGCTGACCGGCGTCGACCTCACCAGCTACGGTGCCGACCTGCCCGGCGCGCCGAAACTCGGCATGTTGACGAAGCAGATTTTGCGGCACGTGCCGGAGCTCAAGCGCCTGCGCATCTCCTCGATCGATTCGATCGAGGCGGATGACGATCTGCTCGATGCCATCGCCGGCGATGCGCGGCTGATGCCGCATCTGCACCTTTCGCTGCAATCCGGCGACGACATGATTCTGAAGCGCATGAAGCGGCGGCATTTGCGGCAGGATGCGATCGCTTTCTGCGACCAGGTGCGCCGGCTGCGCCCGGACATCGCCTTCGGCGCCGACATCATCGCGGGCTTCCCGACCGAGAGCGAGGAGATGTTTTCACGCTCGCTCGATCTCGTCGAAGAGTGCGGCCTGACGTTCCTGCACGTCTTTCCCTACTCGCCGCGCCCCGGCACGCCGGCTGCAAAGATGCCGCAGGTTGCGGGGGCGCTGATCAAGGAGCGCGCGAAGCGGCTGCGTGCGGCGGGAGAAGCGGCATTGCAGCGGCGGCTGCAAGCCGAGATCGGTGCAACGCGCGAGGTGCTGATCGAGAGCGAGAGCCTGGGGCGGACGGAGCACTATCTGCCGGTGGCGATTGCGGGCGAGCGGGTGGGAAGCGTTGTGCCGCTCAGAATCGCGGGCAGTGATGGCGAACGGCTGATCACATAGCCGTTTTCTCTTCCCTTCTCCCCGTGTCCGTCGAGGCCTTAAAAGCCAGTAGCGCAACAGGCCCACAAGGGGAGAGTGGAAGAGCCTACGACGCCCGCACCTGCCAGAACCGCAGCGTTCGCCGCGCATTTTCCGGCGTCATGTGCGCATAGTGACCTTGCGCCCGCGCGAGATCCGCCGGCTTCATCGCGCCGGTCGCGAAGCGGCTTTCGAGCACCGCGGTGGTGGTTTCCCAGCTGAGCTGCGCCGCCTTGCACGGCACCAACAGGCCGTCATCGCGCAGGCTCTGCATCAGCGGGCGAATGACTTCGACAGTCGATCCGGACAGGGCTGCAAGGGCGGCGGCGGTCTCCTCATAACGCCGTTGCCTGGCGAAGCCGAGCAACGTCGCCTCATTGAGCTGGCCGGTTGCCTTGAGCATTGCAATCGCGCGCTTGGCGCCTTCGAAATCGCGGACGCTCGACATCTCGCGATCGACACCGACGGCGATGGCCGCGATCGCACTCTGGATTTCCTCGAACAGATGCGGCGGCGCGCGCGACAACAAGCGGGCGCGCACGGCATCGGTCGCCGATTGCAGCAATCTGCGGCGCAGCTCCGACGGCAGGTCGACGCGGACGCCGACGCTGACGGCAAGTTCGGGGTCCGACTCGGCTTGCCCGACCAGGACGGCAAATCCGTTTCCGGAGACGCGCGCGCCGGGATTGGCGGCGAGCTTGCGACTGACGCTGGGATAGCGGCGCGCCAGCAAAGCGTCGGTGACGATCTCCTTCAGCCACCAGCGGCCGGCCATCGCGAGCAGATGCGGCTCGCCTTTGGATGATGCGATCTTCACCAGCTCGCCGTCGTCGAGGCGGGCGGATTCCTGCAGCACGGGACCGGCGATGCGGATCTCGTCGTTGCTGGCGAGGCGACGGATCACGGAGGGCGGCGCCTGCGCGATCGGCGCCAGTTGTGCGCTGATCTCGGCGAGCGCGATGCGTGCACCCATGTCGGCCAGCGCGCGCAGCTCGATGGTGCCGATCAGGCGCTCGAGCACCTCGTCGAACAGCGCGATCTGCTCGTCGTCGAAACTGCCGGCGGAGGAGAGGAACAGATCGGTGACGCGCCGGGCGGTTTCCAGGCCCTTTTCCGCCGAGCCTGCTCGAATCGCGGATTCGACCTCGTCGATGATCGATAGCTCGGCCTTGGACATCACGCCTTGCTCGTCCTGAGCGGTTACAGAAGCTTGTTCTAAGCAACCGCTATCATTAGAGGCGAGCACTGAAGGTTTGGTAAACCATGGGGATTGGGAGCGAGGTGCGGTCGCGGCGGAGCTGCGCCCCCTCCCCCGCTTGCGGGGGAGGGTTGGGGAGAGGGTGTTTCCGCAATCGAGAACCCCCAAGAGGAGAGAGCCCTCACCCGGCGCTACGCGCCGACCTCTCCCGCAAGCGGGAGAGGTGCACCGAACTTGCGGCGCTTATTCCCCCTTCCACCCGCAAGCCCTTAGCTTCTCGTGCATATGCGGCGGGGCCGGCGCCACGACGCGGACGGGCTCCTTGTTCCGGGAGATCGGCACCACGATCTCGCGGGAATGCAGGTGCAGCTTCGGCTCGCCGAAGCGCGGGCCGTTGCCGTAAATGTTATCGCCGAAGATCGGCCAGCCGGTCGCCGACGAATGCACCCGCAATTGATGAGTCCGCCCGGTCACCGGTTCCATGGCGAGCCAGGTCAGGCCGTCGCCGCGGCCCATCACCTTCCAGTTCGTGATAGCCTTCTGGCCCTCGGGGTCGGGCTTCTGCCACCAGCCGCGTTCGGCATTGAGCCGGCCGAGCGGCATGTCGATGGTCCCTTCGTCCTCAGCGGGGCCGCCCTCGACCACGGTCCAGTAGGTCTTGCCGATCTTGCCGTGCTTGAAGAGGAGGCCGAGCGAGGCGGTCGCCTTGCGATGGCGGCCGAGCACGAGGCAGCCGGAGGTGTCCTTGTCCAGCCGGTGAGCCAGCACCGGCGGTCGCGGCAGGC
>NZ_JALBGZ010000709.1:0-3191 GCF_023006515.1 Bradyrhizobium sp. PRIMUS42 | reverse complement strand
CGGCCGTGGCGTGTCATGCAGGCCGAACACGTCAGCGCGCTCCGTCACCAGCCTGCCCAGGCGCCGCAGCAGATCGGTTCGCCCTTCGAGCCCGAGCAGCGGATTGGCCGCGCTCACCTGAAATGCCGCCGTAAGCCCGGCGAGCGGCAGTTGAGCGAGCACGTCTGCATCGGCCCTCAAGGGCGAGCCGGCATCGCGCGAAAAAAGACCGTTCGCGAACATGTCGAGGCTGGCGATCGCGAGCCCCTCGGACCGGCCGATGCTTTTACCGCTGATCGCGTCGCGATATCGCCACGCCGCACCAGCGCCGGCATCGAGCAGCACGCTGACGATGGCAAGGTCGAACTCGGCCCGCGCCCGCGCCGCGCGATCCGGCAACGAGGCTACATTCGCAAGGCCCGCCCAGCGGTCGACGCCCTCAATCACAAAGTGCCGCCATCGTGCGTGGAAGGGCACGTCCAGCGCCGGATAGGCTTTTCGCGTGACCGCGAGCACGGCCTCCGCAACGCCATCCATGCGGTCGAGATCAACAATGAAATGGCTCAAGCCGCCGGCGAGGCCGATATCGAGCATCTCGCCGGCCCGCGCGCGAACTGCTGCTGCGGTGAGCAGCGCGCGCGCCTGTCGTTCCAAAGCCTCCGCCATCGCGCGATCAGTATTTTTCCAGTGAGCGGCCGACCACGCCGTCCACGTCCTTCTCGGGCGCGATGTCGGTCGAGTAATAGCCGGCGGCCTTCTTGGCCGCGATCTCGACATAGGCGTCGGCCGGGATCAGCTCCGGCGGGATCGGCACACGCTCGACGATGTCGATGCCCTGCGAGGTCAGCGCGTCGTATTTCATGTCGCTCATGGACAGGAAGCGGTCGATGCGCTTCAAGCCGAGCCAGTGGATCGTGTCCGGCATCAATTGCTGGAAGCGCGCGTCCTGCACGCCGGCGACGCATTCGGTCCGTTCGAAATAGGCCGCGGCCGCATCGCCGTCCTCCTGGCGCTTGCGCGCGTTGTAGACCAGGAATTTGGTGACCTCGCCGAGCGCGCGGCCCTCTTTCCGATTGTAGACGACGAGCCCGAGCCCGCCCTCCTGCGCGCCGCGCGCGGATTCCTCGATGCCGTGGATCAGATAGGGCCGGCAGGTGCAGATGTCGGAGCCGAACACGTCGGAGCCGTTGCATTCGTCATGCACGCGGCAGGTGATTTTTGTGCGATGGTCCGGCAGTTTTGTCACATCGCCGAACATGTAGACGGTGGTGCCGCCGATCGGCGGCAGGAACACCTTCATGTCCGGCCGCGTCACGAGCTCGGGGAACATGCCGGCGGTCTGCTCGAACAGCGTGCGCCGCAGCTCGGTCTCGCCGGTGCCGAAGCGCGCCGCAAGGCCGGGCAGGTACCAGACCGGATCGATCGCGATCTTCACCACGGAGACGCTGCCATTGGCGTGCACGACCTCGCCGTCGGCGCGCAGCCGTTTTGCAGCGAGTGCCTCGCGGATCTCCGGCAGGTCGAGCCGCGCCCGCGTCACCGCGATGCTCGGCCGGATGTCGACACCCTCCGCAATGTCCTTGCCGAAATTCTCGGCGACGAGATGTCCCCACGGATCGAGCGCGACGATCTTTGCCGGATCTTGCCACTGCTCGAACGGGCCGATGGTCGCGGCCGGAAACGTGTTGGTGAGATCGGGCCGCCGGATCGGATCGAGCGCGCCGGCGGAGACCGCGAGCGCGCGGTACATCGCATAGGACCCGCCATGGCTGCCGATCACGTTGCGATCCCCAGCGCGTGAGACCGTGCCGATGATCGGCCCCCGTGCGCGCGCGTCCGCAGCGCCCCAGTGAATCGGGAAGGCGGCCTTGCCGCCCGGCTCCGGATGCGAGGTCAGGCGGATGTGGTCGGTACGGTTCGCGCGGCTCATGACCAAACTCCCAAAAAGCCAACGGCCCGCCGCTCGGACGGGCCTGGCTCGGTCGCGTTGCCGACGCGGAACACCGGCGACGCAAGCTCAATCCAACATATTGTAGCGGCAAGGCACGACAGACAAGTTAATCGTACGGGGCGGTCCAAAGGCCCGTTTCAGCCGCCGCCCCGATCGGCGAACGACGCCAGAACGCTCTCTATATCTATGTAATTGTTCGAATTTTTGAAGGGGCCGGCGGCGCCTTCGCCGTCCAAACAGGTGACTGGATAAAACCTGATTATTCGGACATATCGACCGGATCGGCTCTGCCCCGGAGACTCCCATGCCCGCCAGCTACATCGATCCCCGCAACGGACAGCTCTATTCCCTTGACCAGCCGCGCTGGTGCTCGGACGAGCGCACGCCGCTGCTGGTGACGCCCGGGGCAGGGATTTCGCGCGAGGACATCGAGCTCCGTACGCGCTCGCTCTGGCGTTACCGGGCGGCGCTGCCGGTCGAGATCAAAAATCCGATCACGCTCGGCGAAGGCTGCACGCCGCTGGTGCAGCAGGACTGGGGCGAGTTGCGCCCGTTGTTCAAGCTCGAATGGTTCAATCCGACCGGCAGCTTCAAGGACCGCGGCTCCGCCGTGATGCTGTCCTTCCTGCGGCAGATCGGCATCTCAGCCATCCTGGAAGACTCGTCCGGCAATGGCGGCTCGTCGATGGCGGGGCTGGGCGCTGCCGGCGGCATGCGCGTGAAGATTCTGGCGCCGGCTTCGACCTCGCCGGCCAAGATCGCGCAGGTGCGTGCCTACGGCGCCGCGGTGCAGCTTGTCGAGGGACCGCGCGAGGAGTCGGAGGCCGAGGCCATCCGTCAGTCGAGCCAGACCTTTTATGCCAGCCACAATTGGCAGCCGTTCTTTCTCGAAGGCACCAAGTCGCTCGCCTATGAGATCTGGGAGGACTTCGGCTTTCGCGCGCCCGACAACGTCATCGTTCCCGTCGGCGCCGGCAGCAGTCTCTTGGGCTGCGCCTTCGGCTTCCGCGAGCTGCGCAAGGCCGGTCAGATCGCAAAGCTGCCGCGCCTGTTCGCGGCGCAGCCGCTCAATTGCTCGCCAATCGACGCCAGCTTCAAGGCCGGCGCCGATACGCCCGTCGCGCGCGAGGTCAGCAAGACCATCGCCGAAGGCACCGCGATCCGCGTGAATGCCTCGCGCCAGGTATGACCAGCGAGGCGATAGGCATGCTCGATGTCGGGGCTGATGTCCTCGAAATAGCCGCGCACGATCCACAGGATC
>NZ_JALBGZ010000708.1:0-3193 GCF_023006515.1 Bradyrhizobium sp. PRIMUS42 | reverse complement strand
ATCGGCCGCGGCGCGACGCTGGCGCAGCGTTGCGCCATCTGCCACGGCCCGACCGGCATCAGCCGGGCGGATTCGCCCAATCTCGCTGGTCAGTATGCTGCCGTGATCTACAAGGAGCTGCACGATTTCCGCTCGGGTGCGCGCACCAATGCCGTGATGTCGCCGTTTGCGGTCAACCTCACCGACCAGGAGATCGCGGATCTCTCGAACTATTACGCCTATCTGCCGCGGCTTCCGGCCTACCACCCGACACCGCAACTGCCGAAACCCAACATCGTCATCTACGGCGCGCCGATGCGCGGGATCGCGCCCTGCGGTTCCTGCCATGGCAGTCTCGACAACAAGACCGGCAGCCCGTGGCTGGAGGGTCAGTCCGAGGCCTACATGAAGGCGCAGCTCCAGGCCTTTGCCACAGGCGAGCGGCGCAACGACATCAGCCAGCAAATGCGCAACATCGCCCGAGCCATGACGCCCCAGGAGATCGAGCAGGCCGCGGCGTATTACGCCTCGCAGCCGCCGGATGTGGTGAAGGCGGTGGATTGAAGGGTGACGCACACGTGCCCCGGACGCAGCGCAGCGCTCCTTCAGCGGTGCGCTGCAGAGCCGGGGCCCATGCTTTGCGGCGCTCTGGGTCCCGGCTCTGCGCAGCAACGCTACGCGCTGCAGCGTGTCCGGGACACGGGAGTTGTAACAGCTACGTCGACGCCAGCTTCGGCCGCCCGTAGATCGCATCCGCCCGCTTTTCGAACGCGATGGAGAATCGCGCGAAGGCGGCATCGAACATCGAGCCCATCAGCAACGCCAGCATGCGGCTCCTGAACTCGTAGGACAGGAAGAAACCGACGTCGCAGACGCCCTCACCCTTGGGCTCGAACGTCCAGCGGTTTTCGAGATTACTGAACGGACCTTGCAGATATTCGACCAGGATTTTCAGATTGGCGCGATCCAGCGTCACCCGGCTGGTGAAGGACTCCTTGACCAGCTTGAACGACACCGTCATGTCGGCGACCAGCACCTCGGTGCCGTCGGGCTTGGCCATCCGCTGGCGCACCTTCAGCGCGCTGCACAGCGGCACGAACTCCGGATAGCGCTCGATGTCGGCGACCAGATCGAACATCTCGGAGGCGCTGTGATTGACACGGCGCTTGCTCGAAAATTTGGGCATGGCGGTTCAGCGGGCGGTCGCGGCCCGCGCGGCCTGCAGTCTCGCGAAATCCTCGCCGGCGTGATGCGACGAGCGGGTGAGCGGGCTCGCCGACACCATCAGGAAGCCCTTGGTGTAGGCGACCTTTTCGTACGAGGCGAACTCGTCCGGCGGCACGTAACGCATCACGGCGTGGTGCTTGCGGGTCGGCTGAAGATACTGGCCGATGGTCAGGAAATCGACCTCGGCCGAGCGCAGATCGTCCATCACCTGCTGCACCTCGTGGCGCTCCTCACCGAGGCCCACCATGATGCCGGACTTGGTGAAGATGGTGGGATCGAGCTCCTTGACCCGCTGCAACAGCCGGATCGAATGGAAGTAGCGCGCGCCGGGCCGCACCGTGAGATAGCGCGACGGCACGGTCTCGAGATTGTGGTTGAAGACATCGGGCTTCGCGGCAACGACCACTTCGAGCGCGCCTTCCTTGCGCAGGAAGTCGGGCGTCAGGATCTCGATCGTGGTCGAAGGGCACGCAGCGCGGATGGCGCGGATCGTCTCCGCGAAATGCTGGGCGCCGCCATCAGTGAGGTCGTCGCGGTCGACCGAGGTGATGACGACATGGGCAAGGCCGAGCTTGGCGGTCGCCTCGGCGACGTTCTGCGGCTCGGCTGCGTCAAGTGCATTCGGCAGGCCGGTCTTGACGTTGCAGAAGGCGCAGGCGCGGGTGCAGGTGTCACCCATGATCATGAAGGTGGCGTGCTTCTTGTCCCAGCACTCACCGATGTTCGGGCAGCCAGCCTCCTCGCACACCGTGTGCAGGCCGTTGGCCCGCACGATGTTGCGGGTGTCGGCGTAGCCGCGGGTATTGGGGGCGCGCACACGGATCCAGTCCGGCTTCGGCGGGGAAGCGGAATCAGGCCGGTTCACCTTTTCGGGGTGGCGCGGGCGCAGCGGGTTCGAGATGGTATCGACAATAACGACCATGGGGTGTCCGGTCTGTTCAGGTCCTACCTAGTCGGTCTCGCCAGGCATCGCAACCCGGCTCGCACCACTTCAGGGAACATGGCAGATATGGGCAATATCCTGCTCTGTTCTCAAGCGATTCTCACCTCGAATGGCTCCAATCCCGAAGACTTCACTACCGCGGCTCGGCAAAGCGCTGAAGCGCAGCTTTTTCGATCGCAACGTCCGCGAGGTCGCTCACGACCTGATAGGCGCCACCATGCTGGTGGACGGCGTCGGCGGGATCATTGTGGAGGTCGAGGCCTATCATCATACCGAGCCGGCGGCGCACTCCTACAACGGCCCGACGCCGCGGAACCAGATCATGTTCGGCCCGCCGGGCTTTGCCTATGTCTACCGCTCCTACGGCATCCATTGGTGCGTCAATTTCGTCTGCGAGGCGGAAGGCTCGGCCAGCGCCGTGCTGATCCGCGCGCTGGAGCCCACCCATGGACTCGCCGCGATGCGCCGCCGCCGTCATCTCCAGGATTTGCAGGCGCTGTGCTCGGGCCCTGGCAAGCTGACCGAAGCGCTCGGCATCACCATTGCGCACAACGCCCTGCCGCTGGACCGGTCGCCGATCGCGCTGCATGCGCGGACAGAGGACATCGAGGTCGCGACCGGCATCCGGATCGGCATCACCAAGGCGGTCGAGCTGCCCTGGCGCTACGGCGTCAGAGGCTCGAAGTTTCTCAGCAAGCCGTTTCCGAAGTAGTTGTCGTTCCGGGGGGGCGTCAAAGACGCGAACCCGGAACCTCGAGATTCTCAGGTGCGCAATTGCGCACCGGAGTTCGGCTCTTCGAGCCGACCCGGAATGACGGCGCGGCTACGACGCCTGCTTCAGCCGCTCCATGGCTTCGAGCAGCTTGGCCTTGCGGGCCAGCGCGGCCTCGCGCTTTTCGCGCTCCTCCTCGACGACCTCTTCGGCCGCGTTGGCGACGAATTTCTCGTTCGCCAGCTTGGACTCGGCGCGCTTGATGTCGGCGTCGGCCTTGCCGATCTCCTTGTCGAGGCGCGTGCGCTCGGCGGCGACGTCGACCACGCCCT
>NZ_JALBGZ010000707.1:0-3194 GCF_023006515.1 Bradyrhizobium sp. PRIMUS42 | reverse complement strand
GCTTGCGGCCACAGCACGTCGCGCTCGCCGCGGCGTTCGGGCGTGTCAGGCTCGACGTGGTCAGGCGCATTCGCGTTGCGGTGTTCTCGACCGGTGACGAGCTGGCTTCTCCTGGCGAGCCACGCGCCGCCTCGCAGCTGTTCGATTCCAACCGCTTCATGCTGATGGCGATGCTGCGCCGCCTCGGCTGCGAGGTCAGCGACCTCGGCATTCTGCGCGACGAGCGTGCTTCGCTCGCGAATGGCTTGAAGCAGGTTGCAGGCCGCCACGACCTGATCCTCACCACGGGCGGCGTCTCGACCGGCGAGGAGGACCACGTCAAGGCGGCGGTCGAGAGCATCGGCTCGCTGGTGCTGTGGCGGATGGCGATCAAGCCCGGCCGGCCCGTGGCGATGGGCATCATCGACGGCACGCCGCTGATCGGATTGCCCGGCAATCCCGTCGCGAGTTTCGTCACGTTTGTCCATGTGGTGCGGCCGACGGTGCTGGCGCTGGCGGGTGGCTTGCCGGAGCCGTTGACGCCCATCCCGGTGCGCGCCGCGTTTACTTACAAGAAGAAGGCGGGCCGGCGTGAATATGTGCGCGCCTCCTTGCGGCGCGCGCAGGACGGCGGGCTCGAGGCCATCAAGTTTCCGCGCGAGGGAGCGGGGCTGTTGTCCTCGCTGGTCGAGACCGACGGCCTGGTTGAACTCGGTGAGAGCATCACGGGCGTCGAGCCGGGGCACGGCGTAGGTTTTTTGTCCTATGCCGATCTGCTCTAGAGGCCTTGCGTTGACGCCCTCGCTTCGTCTCGCCATGTTGCGCGCATGACCAGAACCACGCTCGATCTCACCGGGTTGAAATGCCCGCTCCCCGCCTTGAAGACGCGCAAGGCCTTAAAACCGTTGCAACCGGGCGATCAGCTCGAGGTTCACTGCACCGACCCCTTGTCGGTGATTGATATCCCCAATCTGATCCGCGAGACCGGCGATAAGGTCGAGATCACCGAGCGCAACCAGACCCGGATCGTGTTCCTGGTCGAAAAGAGCGACGCCCCGTAGAAAGGCGAATGTTCACGGCGGCGACGCTTGACTATGCTGCGCCCGCGGGGGACACGGCCGGATCTTCGCTGCAATGCGAAAGGCACCGGTTGTTGCGGTGGATGATCTCAAACCTAAGACATCGGGCATGACTTTCTCAACATCGAGGCCAAGCGCCGCCACAGCTCCGGCGGTGGGCCGCGAGCCTGCCGTCAAGCTCGGCAAAACGGCTGCAGGACCGGAGTTCAGCGCGCTGGCGCAGGCCTCCATCCTGATCGTCGACGACGAGCCGGGCATGCGCAACTTCCTGGTGCGCACGCTCGCGCCGCGCTGCAAGCTGGTGGACGAGGCGGCCGATACCGACCAGGCCTCGCGCAAGCTCGATTCCAACCGCTACGACGTCGTCATTCTCGATAACATCATGCCGGGCAAGAATGGCGTCGATTGGCTCGCCGAGCAGCGCGCCGTCGGCTTTTTCGCCGACGCCATCCTGATCACCGCCTATGCCGACCTCGACACCGCGATCCAGGCCCTGCGCGCCGGTGCAGCCGATTTCGTGCTCAAGCCGTTCCGCTCCAACCAGATCCTCAACGCGGTAGCGCGATGCCTCGACCGTGTCCGCCTCCAGCGCGAGAATTTTGTCCTGCGCTATGCTTTGCGCGCTTCGTCCGACCGCACCTTCCTGCGCGACAATCTGATCGGACAGTCGGCAGCAACGCTGCGCGTGCGTGAGACCATCGCACGCGTCGCGCGCCTGCCGACCTCGGTTCTCCTCACCGGCGAATCCGGCACCGGCAAGGAAGTGGCGGCGCGCTCGATCCACTCGCTGTCCGACCGCGCCGACAAGCCATTCGTGCCGGTGAATTGCGCGGCGATCCCGCCCGAGATGATCGAGGCCGAGCTGTTCGGACACATCAAGGGCGCCTTCACCGGTGCCGATTCGGGGCGCGAAGGCCTGTTCTTGTATGCACATGGCGGCACGCTGTTCCTCGACGAGATCGGGGAGCTGCCGCTGCCGATGCAGAGCAAGCTGCTCCGCGTGCTCGAAGACCGCCGCGTCCGCCCGGTTGGCTCCGAGCGCGAAGTTCCGGTCGACTTGCGCTTCATCTTCGCAACCAATGCCGAGCTTCAGAAGGAGGTCGAGAGGGGCCGCTTCCGAGCCGATCTGTTCTACCGGCTCAACGTGATGCAGATCCGGCTGCCGCTCCTGAAGGATCGCGGCGACGACGTGCAGGAGCTTGCCGCCATCTTCATGAGCAAGCTGTCGGTTCAGCTCGGCATGCCGCCGGTGCCGATCGACGCCTCGGTGCGGGCGGCGCTCGCAAGCTATGATTGGCCGGGCAATGTACGCGAGCTGCGCAATTTGATCGAGCGCACGCTGATCCTCGGCGCCTTCCCTGACGATTTCGCAGGTCCCCGCAACGATGGCCAGTCGGCGCCTGCCGACAGTCTCGCGGAGCTCGAGCGCCGTCACATTCTCGGCGTGCTGAAGGAGGTCAATGGCAATCGCGAGGAGGCGGCTCGGCGCCTCGGTATCTCGCGCAAGACCATCGACCGCAAATGCGCGTTGTGGGATGTCTGATGCTGCCGGCCGCAGCGGCGAGCTCGTGCGGGGACGCTCCGTGCGCTTCCGGCTGCTTGCGATCGCGCTGCTGCCGATGCTGGTCATCCTGCCGCTGCTGCTCGGAGTTGCGATCTATCGCTGGAACGCGAAATTCGACGCGACCCTGATCTCCAAGGTGAACGGCGATCTCACCATCGCCCACCAATATCTCGCCCGCATCCTGGAAAAGACCGGCGTCCAGCTCCGGGCGCTCAGCCTGTCGGCTCGCTTCCATGAGGTGCTGGCGCAGGATGCGCGCGACTCCCTGCGTGATCTGCTCGACGAGACCCGCAAGGAAATCGGTCTCGATTTCCTGTATCTGGCCAACGATCGCGGCGAGGTCCTGGCCTCGTCGCCACCGCTGCAGCATCAACCGAGAGGTGACTGGCCGATCATCGTGTCAGCGCTATCGGGCCAGGTCCCTGCGACGGGCGTCGACATTTTCGGCAACGACGATCTCGCCGCAATTTCGCCGGCCCTGGCCGAGCGCGCGCGATTGGATCTCGTGTCGACCCCGAACGCGGTGCCGACCGACCGCAGCGCGGAGACGCGCGGCATGGTCGTGCATGCGG
>NZ_JALBGZ010000706.1:0-3202 GCF_023006515.1 Bradyrhizobium sp. PRIMUS42 | reverse complement strand
GGTGCAATCGATCGACCGCATCTTCCTGTCGATCGCGGCTCATCACGATGCGCTCGCGCCTGAACAGCGGACAGCCACGATCTATCCGCGCTACCTCGACCAGGCCACGGCATCGCGGCAAAACTGTCGCAGCGCCTCGGCGAAGGCGTGCTCAATGGCTTGTTGACGGCGCGGCTTGGCCTCGCCGCGATCGACGTCACGCGCCCGCTGCCGTTCGCAGCGCTGCCGCCACCGAAGCTGTCGGACCTCGCGACGGATCTGCTGCGAAAGAAGGACGGAGAGGAGTAGCCAGGAACCGTAGGGTGGGCAAAGGCGCACTTGCGCCGTGCCCACCATTAATCCGGCACTTCGACGGAAGTGGTGGGCATGCTTCGCTTTGCCCACCCTACGATACTAAGGGTGTCGTTGCCGTTTCCTCCATCAAGAACGGTTCCTTTCGCGCCTGCAGAGAGCGTATCGATGCCGTCCGTGCCCCTCACATAAACCTGGCCGTTGCCAACGACCGAGACGGTCAGCGTGGCCGTACTGGTGCCGCCATCTACGGGTGGTGCCTGCCCGCAATCGCGAAGGTGATAACGCTTAACCAACTCGCCAGGAGGCTCAACAATGCGACAGGCATGCGCGCAAGGGGATAAGGAGGCGCAGTCTACCGCGCTAAGCGCGTGTATGCCTTTCGAATTCCCCAGCCAGCACCTTCCACTGAAACAGTGGCGAGTCCTTCGGCGGCGACAGCTCCGGGGTCCAGCCGCTCAGCTTCTCAACCACATAAGTATCCGTCAGAACGCCGCGCCAACGGCGTTCGACCCGGGCGAGCGGCTCGCGCTTGGCGGGGATGCTCTCCCACAGCGACGAATGATCGTCTGGCTCGCGGCCGACATAGATGCCATCGTGGTCCCTGATCCGGTCTAGGCCGGGATCGCTGAAATTCTGGAAACGGCCGCGCTCGTTGATCTCGATGACAGGCACGCGCCCCCTGAACAGCCAGCGCATCATGGCGTAGGTGCGGTAGTCCGTCGTCGCGATCCAGGTCGCGCCCGTCTCATCCAGCCCGGCTTGCACGCGCGCGGCAACCTGCTCATAGCCGGCCTCGGCGCCGATCGGATCGATCTTGCCAAGGAGATTCCACGGCGCGGCGACGTAATAGAGGAACACGATGACGACAAAGGCGATGCCCGAGACGATCGCTGTCCTGGCCCAGAACACCGACGATCTCAGCATGCGCGCCGACCAATTCTCCTTCATCATCGTCGCCAAGTTCACGGCGGCGGCGGCAAACCCCACCGGCCACATGAACATCGGCCAGGTGTCGCCGACCCGCAGCGTCGTCGACTTGAAAAGGAAATAGAGGAACGGCACCAGCACCGCGGTCGACAGCAGGATCGCAACCGGCTTGCGTGTGCGATAGCCGCGCCATGCCGTAAGCACCAGACCTGTCAGCACCACCGGCAGCATGACGAAGCCGACCAGACCGAACTGCAGGCCGATGTAATCGCCGATCGTCCGCAGCGAGATGCCGTAATTGGCGGTGGCGCGCACGCCCTGGAAACGAAACGAAGCCCAATCGTGCTGCGCGTTCCAGATCAGCACCGGCGAGAACACTACGATCGCGACCAGCACGGCGAGATAGGGATAGGGGCTGCGCAGCCAGCGCAAGCGCCAATCCGGCACGAGCAGAAAGGCGGCGACCGCAGGCGCGAACATGATCGCGGTGAATTTCGACAGCATCGAGAGCCCGGCGAACAGGCCCGCCGCAAGCCACCAGCGACCGTCGCCGCTCTGCGCCAGCCGCACCAGCGACCAGAACATCGCCACCGCGAACGGGATCATGGCGACGTCAGGCGCGACCTTGGCCATCAGCAGGCCGTAGTAGAGCGCGGCCTCCGGCATCAGCACAGCGAGCACCACGGCGCGCACATCATGCGTGAGGCGACGGACGATGTCGGCGAGCAGCAGCTGCGTCACCAGCATCGCGACGATGCCGCCGAAGCGGACACCTAGCGTGGTGTCGCCGAAGATCGCGGTACCGAAGCGGATCAGCCAGGCGATGCCCGGGGGGTGATCGAGGAAGCTCAGCGCGCCCTCCTTCGACCAGGTCCAGTAATAGGCCTCGTCGGTGCGCAGCTCGATCGCGGAGGCATAGACGATACGGAGCAGCGTCATCGCGGCGATGACCGCGACGGCCATGACGAGGGGACGGCGCGTGGCGCCGCTGGAGGGCATGGTGATGTCAGAAGCTGTCGTCACGGCCGCGCTTTTCGCCAACCTGGGAGGGGGAGTCAATGTGGGGGTGGTGGGATGGGCAAGCGGTGTTCCCAGCGCCCACCCTACGATTTCGCAACCTTGATTGGCATGTGACCTCACAACCTGTCCACATCGGGAATTAAACGTTACGCTGGCTGTTCTCCTTCGTGAACTGATACAACCGAATCATGGCCATCGCTGCTGCAAACATGTCCGAACTCGTCCGCGCCACCAGCGTGCGGCAGGTGCGGCTCATCTGCGGCGTGATCCTGTTCTCCTATGTGATCAGCCATTTCCTCAACCATGCGCTCGGCAATATCTCGGTCGAGGCCATGGAGACCGGGGTCTACTATCACACCGTCTTCTGGCAGTTCCTCCCCGTTGCGATCGTCTTCTACACGGCGGCGCTCACGCATATGGGGCTCGGCATCTATGCGCTCTATCAGCGCCGGCAGTTCCGCTGGCGGACGATCGAGCCGCTTCAGCTCGTGCTGGGCTTGAGCATTCCGGCTCTGGTCATGGGGCACGTGATCGGCGTGCGGCTCGGCTACACACTTTACGATCATCAGAAGCTCTATCCGCAGGAGCTCTATCTCTTCTTCGTCGCCGCGCCCGGCCGGCTCTGGCAGATGACGATCCTGCTGCTGATCGCCTGGGTGCACGGCTGCATCGGCATCTATTTTTGGCTTCGCCTCAAACCGTTCTTCACGCGCGCCGCACCCTATCTGCTCGCCGCGGCCGTGCTGGTCCCGACACTGTCGCTGCTCGGCATCTACCAGGGCGGCCGCAGCGTCGTGATCGAGAGCGACGATCGAGACTGGCGTACGCAAAATCTCACCCGCCGCCAGGTCGGCACGGTCGCGGAAGGCAACACGCTCGACCGCATCACCGGCATCCTCACCGTCGGCTATTTCGGTCTGCTCGCCCTGGCGCTGGCGGCTCGCGGCGTGCGCGCCGTGCG
>NZ_JALBGZ010000705.1:0-3211 GCF_023006515.1 Bradyrhizobium sp. PRIMUS42 | reverse complement strand
CCAGCCAGCCCGACCAGCGGCCGCACGCGCTCCGGCGACAGCCCGCTTTCGGCGGACACGACGCCGATCTCCTGCTCCGGCGGCAGGAAGTCGAATTCGATGGCGACGAAGCGCTGCCGCGTCGAGGGTTTGAGCGCCTTCAGCAGCGTCTGGTAGCCGGGATTGTAGGAGACCACGAGCATGAAGCTGTTCGGCGCCACCAGCTCCTCGCCGGTACGTTCCAGCGGCAGGATGCGACGATCGTCGGTCAGAGGATGCAGCACGACAGTGACGTCCTTGCGGGCCTCCACGACCTCGTCGAGATAGCAGATGCCGCCCTCGCGTACGGCGCGCGTCAGCGGACCGTCGGTCCACACGGTGTCGCCGCCCCTCAGCAGATAGCGGCCGGTGAGATCGGCGGCAGTGAGATCGTCATGACAGGCGACGGTGTGAAGCGGCAGTCCCAGCCGCGCCGCCATATGCGCGACGAAGCGCGTCTTGCCGCAGCCGGTCGGCCCCTTGAGCAGAACCGGCAGACGACGTCGCCAGGCATGCTCGAAAAGCTCGCATTCGTTGCCGGATGGAACATAGGCCGGCAGCTCGGGCGCCGAGGTCACCGTGTGAAGGGCAGCTTTCATGATGTCTCTCCGGACTTTCCAGGAAGCAGGCGGCCGCGGCAAACCGCGGCCGCCATTCGCGTTTACTCGGCAGGCTGCAGCGCGGCGGGAATGGTCGCCTGCTTCTCGCGGCCCGGCACCAGCACGGCCCAGACGAACATCAGCGCGGAGATCGCCACGAACACACCGGAGCCGAGCCGGACCCAGTAGAACATCGCGAGCTGATCCTGCACGTCCATGTAGCCCTGCCCCAGCACGCGCTGGAGATGGACCTGGACCACGCCGGCGAAGGTCAGCGCGAAGGTCATGGTCATCATCGCCGTGCACATGATCCAGAAGCTGGTCATGGAGAGCCACTGGTTATAGGGCGCACGTCCCTTGAGCTGCGGGATCGCGTAGGCCATCACCGACAAGTTCAGCATCACATAGGCGCCGAAGAAGGCGAGATGGCCGTGCGCGGCGGTGACCTGGGTGCCGTGGGTATAGTAGTTCACCGAGGACAGCGTGTGCAGGAAGCCCCAGACGCCGGCGCCGAGGAACGCCATCACCGAGCAGCCAACCGACCACAGCAGAGCGGCGCGATTCGGATGCTTGCGGCCGGCCTTCCAGGTCATCTGCACCGTGAAGATCACCATGGTGAAGAACGGCGCAACCTCGAGCGTGGAGAACAGCGAGCCGATCCACTGCCAATAGCCGGGCGCGCCGATCCAGTAGAAATGATGGCCGGTGCCGAGAATGCCCGAGAACAGCGCAAGGCCGATGATGACGTAGAGCCACTTCTCGACGACCTCGCGATCGATGCCGTTGAGCTTGATCATGAGATAGGCGAGGATGGAGGCCATGATCAGCTCCCAGACGCCTTCGACCCAGAGATGGACGACGTACCACCAGTACATCTTGTCGACGGCAAGGTTCGCCGGGTTGTAGAAGGCGAACAGGAAGAAGATCGCGACGCCCCACAGCCCGAACAACAGGATGTTGGTGACGGTGGTCTTGCGGCCCTTCAGTGCCGTCATCGTGACATTGAACAGGAACATCAGGCAGACGACGACGATGCCGACCTTGATGATGAAGGGCTGTTCGAGGAACTCGCGGCCCTCGTGGTAGTGGAAGAGATAGCCGACCACGGCAACGCCGGCCGCGCCGAAGAACATCCAGAACTGGATTTTCGCCAGCAGCGGGCTATAGAGCTCGGTTTCGGTCTCTTCCGGGAGCAGGAAGTAGGTTGCTCCCATGAAGCCGATCAGCGACCATACGATCAGGGCGTTGGTGTGGATCATCCTGACGATGTTGAACGGCAGGAGGGTCGACAGCGTGTTGGGGAGGACGTAGATCGTTCCGGCGAGAAGGCCGAACACGACCTGGGCCAGGAACAGGGTCAGCGCGCCGTAGAAATACAGCATCGCGACTTTCTGGGTTTGATATTTCATCTCGGGTTCTCTCTGTCTTGAGAAGAAAGCAGCGTTCTCAGCCGGCTTTGTTCGGCGGCCAGCTCTGACGCTTGATCGTGCTGGTCCATTGCAGGAAGTCGGCGAGGTCGTTGAGCTCCTGGTCGGTCAGGTTGAACTGCGGCATCTGCCGCCGGCCCTCTGCGCCCGAGGGCTGCGACTGCATCCAGGCCTTCAGCGTCTCGCGCGCCGCGGCCGGATCCTCGTTGCCGCCCCAGCGGTCCCAGACGTTGCCGACCTCAGGCGCGAAATAGGCGCCCTCGCCCAGCAGGGTGTGGCAGTTGATGCAGGAATTCTTCTCCCAGACATGCTTGCCGCGCGCGACCGACAAGGTCAGCGTCGACGCGTCGGTGGAGGTCGTGGCCATGTAGTAATGGCTGTGCGCCGTCAGCCCTATGAAAATGGCGAAGAAGAAGGCCGAACCGCCGTAGAAGACATTTCGAGCGGCCGACTTGGTCAGGCGTTCAGCCATTGCCAATCCTTTTCCGGTTTGAGTCGTAGAGAGAAAATCGGTGATGCTATTTATTGCTGATCCGCCGGGGTCGCTCTTTGACGAAGCGCAAGGAGCGCGTCAGATCAGGGCGACGATGGCGGAAGCAAGCCAGGCAAACAGCACGACGACGAGGACCCAGGCGCTCACAAGGCCCCGCCAGAGCGCCGGCGCAGAGCGAAGATCGAGGAAATCGAGCACGATGCGGCGGCCCTTCAACGCGGCAAACGTGAGCAGCAACGCATTGGCGAACAACGGGCGCGACACCAGCGGCGGGACCAGAATGGTCGCGAGCGCAAGGCCGATCAACGTGATCCAGGCGATGTCGAGACGATCCGGAATCACGGGTGCACCAGATAGATGATCGGAAACATGACGATCCAGAGCAGATCGACCATGTGCCAGAACGCAGTGCCTGTCTCCACGTCGGCAGCCTTGGCACTGCGGGAAACTACGGCCAGGATCACGATGCCGAGGCCGACATGCAGGAGATGGAAGCCGGTCAGGAGGAAGTACAGCGTGAAGAACGAGCTCGTCTCCAGGCCGTTTCCCAACGCGATCTCGCCGGCATATTCGAACAACTTGATCGCGATGAAGAGAGCGCCAAGGACCATGGCGCCGAACAGCCAGCCGCGTGCGCGTCGGCTTCGGCCGGCCCGCGCAGCAGCCGCTCCGCG
>NZ_JALBGZ010000704.1:0-3212 GCF_023006515.1 Bradyrhizobium sp. PRIMUS42 | reverse complement strand
GGCGAGCTCGGCCCAGCCGAGATGCACGCCGAGCATGTGGTTTGCCGCCAGCACCGACAGCGCCCGGCCGTAGTTCGGATCAATCCCGATCGCGCCTTCGAGCAGGGCCCGGGCGGCCTCGTGATCACGCCGGGTCACGCGCCAATAGTGCGATAGCGCCCGCATCAACAGATCCCATGCATCGAGGCTCGACGGTGGCTTGCGATCGGCGCGAAAATTCTCTGCTGCATGGATCTGCGGCTCGATCGCCGCCACGATCGCGTTGGTGATCTCGTCCTGGACGGCGAAGACGTCGACCAGATCGCGGTCATAGCGCTCGGCCCACAGATGGCCGCCCGATGCGGCATCGTTGAGCTGCGCGGTGATGCGCACCCGGTTGTTCGCCTTGCGCACGCTGCCTTCGACGACGTAGCGGACGCCGAGCTCCTCGGCGATCTGCCTGATGTGGACGGCGCGTCCCTTGTAGGTGAAGGACGAGTTGCGGGCGATCACCATGAACCAGCGTTGTTTCGACAGCGCCGTGAGGATGTCCTCGCTGATCCCGTCGCCGAAATAATCCTGCGCGGGATCGCCGCTCATGTTCTCGAAGGCCAGCACGGCGACCGCCGGGCGGTCCGCGACGCGCGGGAGAGCGGGCCTGGCTTCGACTGGTGCGACCGACGCTGCCATTTCTTCCCGGACGTCGCCGACGAAGCGAAAGCCCTTGCGCGGGATGGTCTTGATCAGCCGCTGTGTCGCGCCGTCGTCACCGATCGCCTTGCGCGCGGCATTGATCCGGCTGTTCAGCGCGGAATCCGAGATGACCCGATCGCTCCAGATCTGGCTGATCAGGTCATCCTTGCTGACCACACGCGTGCGTTGCGCGACGAGATAGAGCAAGAGATCGAACACTTGCGGCTGCAAGGGCACGGCTGCTCCGCCGCAGGTGAGTTCCCGCAGGTCGCCGTCGAGCACGTTGTTTTCAAAGCGAAATCGCACGATTCTGTCGTCTCAAGCAAAAATCAAAGTCGTCTCAGGCGAAAATCAACCGTCTGCGAAAGTCTTGGGCCCGGCGATGCGGCAGGGTGCAGCGACCAATGAAGTGCCGGCACTTTGGCACAACGGAGCTGTTTATGACCCAACTTGATCACCAGGTTCATTCGATCGGCCCGGAGGTTACGGGCTCTCGCATTTTCAAGTTCATCGCCTTTCTGTACGGAATTGCGGCGTATCTCGTGTTTTTCGTCACCATTCTCTACGCCATCGGCTTCGTCATGGGGCTGGTGGTGCCGAAGACGATCGACACCGGAACCGACGCGCCGGCGACTGAAGCCATCATCATCAATCTCCTGCTGATGTCGCTGTTCGCGGTCCAGCACAGCGTGATGGCCCGCCAGCAGTTCAAGGCCTGGTGGACGCAGTTCGTCCCCAAGCCGGTCGAGCGGAGCACCTATGTGCTGCTGGCGAGCCTGTCATTGCTGCTCCTGTTCTGGCAGTGGCGTCCGTTGCCATCAGTCATATGGAACGTCGAGAATCCGGATCTTGCCGTGATGATGGTCACGCTGTCCTTCGCCGGCTGGGTGCTGGTGTTCACCTCGACCTTCATCATCAACCATTTCGAATTGTTCGGATTGCATCAGGTGACCAACCATCTGGTCGGGAAGGAGATGACGCCGCCGCGCTTCAAGACGCCGCTGCTCTACAATTTCGTCCGCCATCCGATTTATCTCGGTTTCATCATTGCGTTCTGGGCGGCGCCGACCATGACCGCGGGCCATCTGCTGTTCGCGGCCGTCACCACGCTCTACATCTTCGTCGGCATCGCGCTGGAGGAGCACGACCTCGTGGCTCTCTTCGGTGACGAGTACCGGCAGTACAAACAACGGGTGTCGATGCTTATTCCCTGGCGCCGGTCACTCTAACCTCGGCGTGGCACCGCGCGCGTCCTTCGAAAGGAGGACGCGTGACCGCGCCGAGTGAGGTACGCGAGGATCGCACGCATCCGTCCCCTCAACGTCCCCCGGGGTGATTTCCCCCTTCGCCCCGACACCTCTCCCCGCATCCCGCCTTCCCGAGATATCGCGGAACGGGGGCGGGGAGAGGATTTCTCCCCTTCATCAAACGGAGACGACCAAATGAAACATGTCGGAAACTGCTTCTGCGGCGCGGTGACGATCGAGGTCACGGGCGCACCGGAGGCGATGGGCTATTGCCATTGCCGCTCCTGCCGCTCCTGGTCGGGTGGCCCGGTCAACGCCTTCAGCCTGTGGAAGCCCGAGGCGGTACGCATCACCGAAGGCGCGGAGAATGTCGAGACGTTTGCCAAGACGCCGCTCAGCCAGCGCAAATTTTGCAAGAAGTGCGGCGGCCATCTCATGACCAACCATCCGCCGCTCGGCCTGGTCGACGTCTTCACCGCCACCATCCCCACGCTCGCCTTCGCGCCCGGTGTTCACGTCAACTATGCCGAGACCGTGCTGCCGATGCGCGATGGCCTGCCCAAGCTGAAGGATTTCCCGGCCGAGTTCGGCGGCAGCGGCGAGATGATGCAGGAGTAGCGGCGCGTTCAGGAGGGCGGCAGAGCGCCGCCCTCTCATCGTTCTCCCAAGGGAGAAGGAAGAAAGATCAGCCGCCGCGCGATTCGACGACCCTGCGGCAGGAGTCAGAGAGCTTCGACTTGTTCTCGCGCAGGCAGGCGTTCATCTGCGGCGGCTTGCCGATATGTTCGGCGCAGAATTTGCTGGCATCGCCGCGGCAGGCCATTTGCTCCTGGGGCGACGGACCGGATTGCGCGGCAGCGGGCAGGGCGGCAGCCGTGAGCAGCAGCGCGGCAAGAGCTGAAATCTTCATAAAGCACCTCTTTGGAATCGGCGTTGGTCCCGACCGGGATCAATCGGGCCGGACCATCCCGCGAAGGCCAGGCGCCGGTCCATGCCATGTTCATGGCATCGGCGCGGCCTAGCGGTCGCGGCATCCCCCATCTTCATGGCATGTATCCGCGCGCCGTCTTTTGCCATTCAGGCTGCACCTCGGCTGCGAAATCCGGTGATTGCATCGGGACGCCGAACGGAAGCAGGAGAGCAAAGGATGTCGAAGAGAGCTGGAGCGCTGAGCGCAGGGCTGACGGTCATGGCGCTGGCGGGCGCGGCGATGGTGTCGCTGGGCACGAGCCCGGCGCAGGCGGTGGTCTATTGCAAGACGGTCGGCGTGCCCAAGGGCTGCGTGGTGCGGCC
>NZ_JALBGZ010000703.1:0-3214 GCF_023006515.1 Bradyrhizobium sp. PRIMUS42 | reverse complement strand
CTGCTGCTGCGCCTGCCGCGGCTGCCAAGGCTCCCGCCGGCGGCGACAAGAAGAAGTAATCTCTCAAAGCTGGCGCGCGGTCCCTGACCGCGCGCCAAGCGAGGGGCGCGCCGCGTCATGCGACTCTTTGTTGGGCTCGGCAATCCCGGCGCGAAATACGCACGCAACCGGCACAATGTCGGCTTCATGGCCGTCGACGAAATCGCGCGGCGTCATGGTTTCGCACCATGGCGCCGTCGTTTTCAGGGCGAGACCTCGGAAGGCGCGCTCGGACCTGAGCGCGTGATCCTGCTCAAGCCCACGACCTACATGAACGATTCCGGCCGTGCCGTGCAGGAAGCCGCAAGCTTCTTCAAGATCGCTCCTGGCGACGTTACCGTGTTCCACGACGAGCTCGAACTGCCGCCGGGCAAGGTGCGGGTCAAGATCGGCGGCGGCATCGCCGGACACAACGGTTTGCGTTCGATTTCGGCGCATATCGGCAATGACTATCGCCGCGTGCGTCTCGGCATCGGTCATCCCGGCGTCAAGGAACTGGTGCACGGCCACGTGCTGTCGGACTTCGCCAAGGCTGATAACGACTGGGTGGCGACGCTGTGCGAGGCGGTGGCCGAGCATGCGGCGTTGGTTGCCAAGGGCACGGACGCGACCTTCGCCAACAGGGTCCATCTTGCCATGCAGGCGAAGGGGTTTTTGACCAAGGACGAGAACGGAGAGAAGTCGAGCTGATCTCTCTCCGTCATGGCCGGGTCAAGCCCGGGCATGACGACTTCAACGAACGCACGCGCCGGGCGCGAAGACTGGATGAGACCATGGGATTCAAATGCGGGATCGTCGGATTGCCCAATGTCGGCAAGTCGACCTTGTTCAATGCGCTGACCGAGACGGCCGCGGCGCAAGCCGCGAACTATCCGTTCTGCACCATCGAGCCGAATGTCGGCGAGGTCGCCGTGCCCGATCCGCGGCTCGACAAGCTCGCGGCGATCGCCAAGTCGGGACAGATCATCCCGACCCGGCTGACCTTCGTCGACATCGCGGGCCTCGTCCGCGGCGCTTCCAAGGGTGAAGGCCTCGGCAATCAATTTCTGGCCAACATCCGCGAGGTCGACGCGATCGCGCATGTGGTGCGCTGCTTCGAGGATTCCGACATCACCCATGTCGAGGGCAAGATCGCCCCGCTCGCCGACATCGAGACCATCGAGACCGAGCTGATGCTCGCCGATCTCGACAGCCTCGAAAAGCGCGTCGACAACCTCACCAAGAAGGCCAAGGGCAACGACAAGGACGCCAAGGAGCAGCTCGACCTCGTCAACCGCACCCTGGTGCTGCTGCGCGAGGGCAAGCCCGCGCGCCTCGTCGAGCGCAAGGCCGAGGAGGAGCGCGCTTTCGGGATGCTCGGCTTGCTGTCGTCCAAGCCCGTGCTCTACGTCTGCAACGTCGAGGAAGGCTCGGCCGCAACGGGCAATTCGTTCTCCACGGCGGTGCAGGAGCAGGCCGCCAAGGAAGGCGCCGTTGCCGTCGTCATCTCGGCCAAGATCGAATCCGAGATCGCCACCATCTCACGCGAGGAACGCGCCGACTTCCTGGAGACGCTGGGCCTGGAGGAGGCCGGCCTCGACCGCCTGATCCGTGCCGGCTACACGCTGCTCGACCTCATCACCTATTTCACCGTGGGTCCGAAGGAAGCGCGCGCCTGGACCATCTATCGCGGCACCAAGGCGCCGGGCGCGGCCGGCGTAATCCATACCGATTTCGAGAAGGGTTTTATTCGCGCCGAGACGATTGCGTATGAGGACTACGTCGCGCTGGGCGGCGAAGCCGGCGCCCGCGATGCCGGCAAGCTGCGGCTCGAAGGCAAGGAATACGTCGTCGCCGACGGCGACGTGATGCATTTCAGGTTCAATACGTAAGCAGCGAACACTGGCGCCGCAGGGTGGGCAAAGCGAAGCGTGCCCACGGCCTCTCTCTCAAATCCCGAATGATGGTGGGCACGGCGCTTTGCGCCTTTGCCCACCCTACGCACCTCGCTGCCTCACCGCATCCCGCTGCCCTGGTCCCGGATCGCGCCGAGATGCTCGTTGATGCGGAAGACGATCAGGATCAGCTCCGCGACGATGCGCGAGAACACGATGCCGACGACGACGCTCGCGATCGACGACAGCAGCACCAGGAAGCCGCCGAACGGGCTGATCGCCATGGCAGCCAGGCCCGAAAAGATGCCGGAGAGGCCGAACAGGCAGATCAGCGCGATCACCAGCCAATAGAAGGTCTTGATGATCGTCGGCGTGATGAACCGGTCCCATTGGAAAAGGTCGCTGAATGAAAACATTGATCTCCCCAGGGCAAATCGGGCCCGCAAACTGGCCTTGGCGCTCGGGTCCTGGCCCTCGATTGGTCCGACTCAAGGCCGCCGCCACCCCGTGTGTAGCACGAGCCATGCGGGCCGGCGGGTTGAGATTGCCGCAAAGTGCGGCCACAATCTGTCATTCCCGCAAAGCTTGCCCAAGATGACCCTGACCTTCGAAGATTTCCCGCCCGGCCGGTTCGGCACATTCGGCCCGCACCATGTCACCCGCGACGAGATTTTGGCCTTTGCCGCCGAGTTCGATCCGCAGCCCATGCACCTGGACGAGGAGGTCGCAGCCAAAAGCATGCTGCGCGGCCTGTCCGGCTCAGGCTGGCACCTCTGCTCGCTGATGATGCGGATGATGGCCGACGGCTTCATCACCCGAGCCGCTTCGATGGGGTCTCCCGGCGTCGATGAGGTCCGTTGGCTGTCGCCGCTCAGGCCGGGTGACGACCTGATACTCGATGTCGATGTGATGGAGGCACGCACCTCGAAGAGCCGGCCCGAGCTCGGAATCGTCACGTTCAAATGCACCGCGCGCAACGCCAAGGGGCAAGCGCTCGCCGAGATGACCTCGCCGATCCTGATCAAGCGGCGCGAGGGGACGGTCTGATGCGGTACTTCGAGGACATCGAGATCGGCCAGCGCCGCGAGATCGGCGCCTATACGTTCACTGCGGAGTTGATCAAGAAGTTCGCCGCCAAGTTCGATCCGCAGCGTTTTCATCTCGACGAGGAGGAGGGCAAGAACTCGCTGTTCGGCGGGCTTGCGGCGTCGGGCTGGCATGTCGGCTCGGCCTGCATGAGCCTGATTGTCGCCGACGGCCAGCGTCTGGCGCGCGAAGCTGCGGCGCGCGGCGAGGAGGTC
>NZ_JALBGZ010000702.1:0-3218 GCF_023006515.1 Bradyrhizobium sp. PRIMUS42 | reverse complement strand
CAGGGCGGCCGCGAGGCGGTGACGCATTGGGACGTCCTGGAGAGCTTTGCCGGGCGCGACGGCAAGCCGATTGCGACGCTGCTCGCCTGCGAGCTCGAGACCGGGCGCACCCACCAGATCCGCGTCCACCTCGCCCATATCGGCCATCCCCTGATGGGCGATGCGGTCTATGGCCCGCATTTCAAGACCAAGGCGAACCAGCTTGGCCCCGAGTCGCAAGCAGCTCTGGCCGCGCTGGGGCGGCAGGCCTTGCATGCGTATTTGCTGGTACTGGAGCACCCGAGGACCGGAGAATTACTCCACTGGGAGGCGCCTTTGCCGGAGGATTTGCTTCTCCTTCAGGGCGCGCTGAAAGCGGCGCAATGACGCAGGAGTTTTAAGAAAAGCGTTACATTACAAAAGATTATAGCTGCCACACGGGGACGTGACGTCAGCAATCCTTCCCTTTTTGACCCCCCATGGGGTATATTGCGCCTGCGTTGGAAATGACCAACGCGGAACATCGCAGCTACGGCCGGCTTTAACACAGCGGTCGTCTGCCTGGCCCGCCGCTATCGGGGGCCTGAACCTTTGGAGGGCTTCAGTATGGCCCGTACCGCTGCTTTGCCGGTCCTCAATGGAGAATCCGGCCTTTCTCGTTACCTCGCCGAGATCCGCAAGTTCCCGATGCTGGAACCCCAGCAGGAATACATGCTCGCCAAGCGTTGGCGCGAGCATGACGATCGCGACGCGGCGCACCAACTCGTCACCAGCCATCTCCGGCTCGTGGCCAAGATCGCCATGGGCTATCGCGGCTACGGCTTGCCGATTTCCGAGGTCGTCTCGGAAGGCAATGTCGGCCTGATGCAGGCGGTCAAGCGCTTCGAGCCCGAGAAGGGCTTTCGTCTCGCCACCTACGCGATGTGGTGGATCAAGGCGTCGATTCAAGAGTACATCCTGCGTTCCTGGTCGCTCGTGAAGATGGGCACCACCGCGAACCAGAAGAAGCTGTTCTTCAACCTGCGCAAGGCGAAGAGCAAGATCAACGCGCTGGACGAAGGCGATCTGCGCCCCGACCAGGTCAAGATCATTGCCAAGCGCCTCGGCGTCACCGATCAGGACGTGATCGACATGAACCGCCGCCTCGGCGGCGATGCCTCGCTCAACGCGCCGATCCGCGACGACGGCGAAGCGGGCGAATGGCAGGACTGGCTGGTCGACAATACGCCCAACCAGGAAGCCATGCTGGCCGAGCACGAGGAATATGACGAACGCCGTGACGCGCTGAACGGCGCCATGGGTGTGCTCAACCCGCGCGAACGCCGCATCTTCGAGGCCCGCCGCCTCGCCGATGAGCCGATGACGCTGGAAGACCTCGCCGCCGAGTTCGGCGTGTCGCGCGAGCGCGTCCGCCAGATCGAGGTCCGCGCCTTCGAGAAGGTGCAGTCCGCGGTCAAGGGCACGATCGCAAAGGCCGAACAGGCCGCGCTGGAAGCCGCGCATTAAGCGGAGCGTTTCCGCGGCAAGAGATTGGCGGATCGAAAAAGACAGAAAGCCGGCGGCAACGCCGGCTTTTTTGTTGGCCGGGTGATGTCCAGCATGTGCGCGGAGACGCGGGGCCAGGCATCTTGAACCCGCATCGCCGCTCAACCGACCCAAAAATGAGAGTGATCAGCATCAAGCCAATGGACACCCACCGTGTCGATCATCCTGCAATCCACCGTCGGCGGCTTCGAAGCCCAGTTCATGCGCAAGCTGCCGCTGGTCGAGCAGGCGATGCGCGAGCACGGGCTGGAGCCGTCGGAGTTCGTGATCTCCAAGGACTATGCGGGCACGGCGACGATCCCGCTGATGGGTCCCTTCTTCTATAGCTACAGCGTGTTCTTCGGCGAGGAGCAATTCACCGTCACCGAGCCGAACGACATGGTGTTCCTGGACTACTTCTTCAAACGCGTGCTGGCCGTGGACGAACCGCCGGAATTGCCGCAACGGCCGGGATTGATGCGGCGCTTGTTCGGCTGGATGTCGCAGGCGGTGTGATCTTCCCCTCGCCCCTTGTGGGAGAGGGTGGCTCGCCCCGGCAGCGGCGAGACGGGTGAGGGGTTCTCTCCGCGTGTCCGAACTCGTAGGGTGCCAAAGGCGCACTTGCGCCGTGCCCACGAATTCTCTCCAGTTACATGCAAATGGCGGGCACGCTTCGCTTTGCCCACCCTACGGCTTGCGTTAACAGGGGGAGAAGGAAGAGCGCACCGCGCGCGCTAACTATTCCCCCCACACCCGCGCCAGGGCCGCGAGCCAGCAGCCTTCGCAATAGCGCGCGTCCTTGTAGTCGATCCAGTTGTGGGCATAGACGCGCTCGAGCGGGATGCCGTAGCGCGCGCGCAGCACCTTGACGAGGATCTTCCACGCCGCGACCTGCGCCTCCGTGGGGCCTGCCGTGACATCGGGATAGTTGCCTGCGAACTCGACGCCGATCGAGTTGTCGCGCACGACCTGGCGATAGGTCGAGCTGTTGTCGATGTACTTGTTGTCGTTGCGGTTGGCGCCGTCGCCATGGGTCGGCACCAAATTCTCCGCCACCGCCCAATAGACCGTGCCGTCGGTCTCGACCCACACCGTGACGCCGCGCCGCGTCGGAACCTTCGCTTGCGCCTGCGCGCCGCCACGCGCCGAGCCCGCCGGGCCTTCGGTCTGGTGCACGATGATATTGCGCCAGCCTTTTGCGTCGCGGACGTCGCCCCATGGCGCCAACCAGACCATCTTCAGGCCGGGAATGTCGGGTGTGCCGGAAGCGCGCGCGAGCTTTGCCAGTTCGGCGTCCTCGGCAATGGCGGGGACGATCAGACAGAGAGCGGCGAGAACGGCTACGAGCAGGCGAGATATCATCATCCGGATCCAATCACGGACGCTGGTCTAGCACGGCTCCAGGCGAATTTTGCGCGCGCCCTCGTGAGGACCGACCGGCTCGGGCGAGAGCGGCGGCGCCGGATCGTAGACGGCAAAGTCGTTCTTGCCGTTCTTCTTGGCCGCATAGAGCGCGTGATCGGCATGCGCGATCAGGCGATCCGGGAATTGACCGATGCCGCGATCCCACTCGGCGACACCGATCGAGATCGCGATCGGGATGTCCTTGCCGATGCAGGCCGCGGCGTCCTGGCGCAGCAGGACCTGTCGGTCGTGACACTGTCCGGCGCAATGAACTTCAACGGGAGTGGCGGCTCGGCGGTTGGATTGTCGGT
>NZ_JALBGZ010000701.1:0-3230 GCF_023006515.1 Bradyrhizobium sp. PRIMUS42 | reverse complement strand
GTCGACCACGCCCTTGAGCGGCAGCGCGGCTACCTCGCCGCGCACCAGCAACTGGACCGCACCGTCGGGCGCACGGTCGGCGAAGGAGATGTCCGACAGCCGGGCCATGCGCTTGATGACGTCGGTCCAGCGCGGCGCGCGCTCCCTCGTTTCAGTCGAGGCGCCAGCAAGCACCAGCGCCGTCAGCGTCGCCGGCGGGATGTTCATCTCGGCGCGCACCGAACGGATCTGCGTGACGAGGTCGATCACCCAGCCGATCTCGGCTTCGGCCTTGGGATCGGTGAAGTCGGCATGGTCGAAGATCGGCAGCACCCAGGCCGGCGAGACGAGCGGATCGGTCACCCCCGTCGTCGCAGCCAGCATCGCAAGCTGCTCCGGCGTCGGCTCGGCCCGCTTCAGCGGCCATTGCGCCAATGCGAGCAGGCCGTCGCGCTTGGCCGTGACTTCCCACAGCTCTTCGGTGATGAAGGGCATGAAGGGGTGCAGCAGCTTCAGGATCTCGTCGCGCGCCCAGGCGACCATGGCGCGGGTCTCGTCCTTGGCGGGACTGTCCGGACCAAGCAGCACGGGTTTTGCGAGCTCGACGTACCAGTCGCAATAGACGTTCCAGACGAAGCGATAGATCGCGCTTGCCGCGTCGTTGAAGCGATAGGCTTCGATCGCCTCGGTCACCTCACGCGTGGTGTGCGCGCTCTCATGCGCGATCCAGCGATTCAGCGTCTCCTTCGCCTTCGCCGGCTCGAAACCGTCGGGCACGGCGCAGTGGTTCATTTCCGCAAAGCGGGACGCATTCCAGAGCTTGGTCGCGAAATTGCGATAGCCCTCGACGCGGCTGGTGGCGAGCTTGATGTCGCGCCCCTGCGCCGCCATCGCGGCCAGCGTGAAGCGCAGCGCATCCGCGCCGTATTCGTCGATCAGGTTGAGCGGATCGATGACGTTGCCCTTCGACTTCGACATCTTGGCGCCCTTCTCGTCACGGACGAGGGCGTGAATGTAGATGGTCGAGAACGGCACCTCCTTCATGAAGTGCAGGCCCATCATCATCATGCGGGCGACCCAGAAGAAGATGATGTCGAAGCCGGTCACCAGCGCGTTGGTCGGGTAGTAGCGCTGCACCTCGGGGGCGTCTTCCGGCCAGCCGAGCGTCGAGAACGGCCACAGCGCCGAGGAGAACCAGGTGTCGAGCACGTCCTCGTCGCGGGTGATGAAGCCTTCGCGCTTGTTGCGGTCGAGCGCCATCTCGCGGCCCTGCTCGGCCGTGATGACTTCCTGCTCGACATAATAGCCGAGCGCGTGGCTGACGGCCTCCTCCTCGGTCTCGGCGACGAACACCTTGCCGTCAGGTCCGTACCAGGCCGGGATCTGATGGCCCCACCAGAGTTGGCGCGAGATGCACCAGGGCTGGATGTTCTCCATCCATTCGAAATAGGTCTTTTCCCAGTTCTTCGGCACGAACGACGTTTCGCCCGAACGCACCGCTGCGATCGCGGGCTTGGCCATCGTCTTGGCGTCGACGTACCACTGGTCGGTCAGATACGGCTCGATCACGGTGCCGGAGCGATCGCCATGCGGCACCATGTTGGTGTGCGGCTCGATCCGCTCGACGAAGCCGAACGAGTCCAGCCGCTCGACGATGCGCTTGCGCGCGATAAAGCGATCGACCTTGTGGAATTCCTCGGCGAATTGCCCGGCGCCTTCCGGCAAATCGCGAAGATAGTCCTCGTTGTCGACGAGATCGAGACAGCCTTCCCTGTCGATCACGCTGATGCGGCGCAGGCCGTGGCGATTGCCGACCTCGAAGTCGTTGAAGTCGTGCGCCGGCGTTATCTTCACCGCGCCCGAGCCCTTTTCCGGATCGGAATAGTCGTCGGCAACGATCTGGATCTTGCGGCCCACCAGCGGCAGGATCACGTTCTTGCCGACCAGCTTCAGATAGCGCTCATCCTCGGGATGCACCGCAACCCCGGTATCGCCGAGCATGGTCTCGGGACGCGTGGTGGCGACGACGATGAAGCTCGAGGGATCCTCGGGATTGAACGTCTTGCCCTCGATCGGATAGCGTAGGTACCACAGGTGACCCTTCACCTCGGTCTGCTGCACTTCGAGATCGGAGATCGCAGTCAAGAGCTTGGTGTCCCAGTTCACCAGCCGCTTGTCCTTGTAGATCAGCCCCTCGCGGTGCAGCTCGACGAACACCTTGACGACGGCTTTCGAGAGGCCCTCGTCCATGGTGAAGCGTTCGCGCGACCAGTCGCAGGAGGCGCCGAGCCGCTTGAGCTGGTTGATGATGGTGTCGCCGCTCTCGGCTTTCCACTGCCAGACCCGCTCCAGGAATTTCTCGCGGCCCATCTCGCGGCGGCCGGGCTGCTGGCGCTCCATCAGCTGCCGCTCGACCACCATCTGGGTCGCGATGCCGGCATGGTCGGTGCCGGGCTGCCACAGCACGTCGCGTCCGCGCATGCGTTCGAACCGGCACAGGATGTCCTGCAGCGTGTTGTTGAGGGCATGGCCCATGTGCAGCGAGCCCGTCACGTTCGGCGGCGGGATCACGATGGTAAAAGGCACGGCGTCGCGGCGGTCGGGGCGACCGGCCTTGAAGGCAAGGCTGTCCTCCCACACCACGGACATGCGGGCTTCGATATCGGCGGGCTGGTAATTTTTCTCGATCATGGGGCTGCTAGAAAGCCGCGTGTGCGGGTCAAGTCAACGGGAAGCTCAGCGGCAAAGGGCATTCGGCCCGGTCCGCAGGCCGAATATGCCCTGGGAGCAGGGCTATATCGGGGCCGAACCGCCCGCCTCAGCGGCCGCCGCGCGAGACCCGCTCGATTTCGGCCTTCACGATGCGTTCAACCAGGCCCGGAAGGTTGTCATCGAGCCAGGACTTCAGCATCGGACGCAGCATCTCCTTGACCAGATCCTCCAGCGTCCGCGCATTGCTGCTGAGCACCGTATGGGCCAGGGAGTTGAAGGCGGATTCGACCGCCGAGACCGTCGATTGCGCGAGGATTGGCTGCTGCGGCGGCAGCGGCGGGGCTTCGAAGTCCACCGGCGCGTAGGACGGTGGCGGCGTTGGACGCGGCGGAGGCGATTCGGCGAATTCGAGATCGTCGCGCGGCTCGACCTTGCGAAAGCTCGGTGGCGGCGGAGGCGGCGTCGGATCCATCGCCATCTCGTCGGTCAATTCGAGCACGTCGGGTTCGGGCTCAGGCTCAGGCTCGGGCGCGCGGACC
>NZ_JALBGZ010000700.1:0-3232 GCF_023006515.1 Bradyrhizobium sp. PRIMUS42 | reverse complement strand
CCTCCAAGCGCGGCTGGTACGCGATGGTGCCGCAGCTCGGCGCGCCGCTCGGCCTGATCGTGGCGAGCGCGCTGTTCGCCTATTTCGCGGGTAACCTCTCGGCCGACGATTTCTTCGACTGGGGCTGGCGCTATCCGTTCTTCGTCGCGTTCGCCATCAACGTCGTGGCGCTGTTTGCGCGCCTGCGCATGGTGACGACCGAGGAATATTCCTCGCTGTTCGAGACCCGCGAATTGCAGCCGGCGCGCATCTCCGACACGGTCGCGCGCGAAGGCCAGAACATCATGCTCGGGGCATTTGCGCCGCTCGCGAGCTTTGCGCTGTTCCACATGGTCACGGTGTTTCCGCTGTCCTGGGTGTTCCTGTTCACCCGTGAAAGCCCGGTGCGCTTCCTGATCATCGAGATCGTCGCCGCCGTGTTCGGTGTCGCCGCGATCGTGATCTCCGGCATCATCGCCGACCGCGTCGGGCGCAAATCGCTGTTGATGGGATCGGCGATCGCGATCGCGATCTATAGCGGCTTTGCCCCGCAGCTGCTCGACGCCGGCGCGTTCGGCGAGACCATCTACATGGTGATCGGCTTCATCCTGCTTGGCCTGTCCTTCGGCCAGTCCTCCGGTGCGATCGCCTCGAACTTCAAGCAGGCGTACCGCTACACCGCCTCGGCGCTGACCTCGGACATGGCCTGGCTGTTCGGCGCCGGCTTCGCTCCGCTGGTGGCGCTGCTGCTCGCCACCAATCTCGGCGTCATCGCCTCGGGTGCGTATCTCTTGTCCGGCGCGTTCTGGACCCTGCTCGCCCTCTGGCTCAGCGGCCAGCGCGAGAAGGGCGACATGGACGCGGGCGGCTAAAGCATGATCCGGAAAAGTGCGCAGCGGTTTTCCGAAAAGATCATGCTTAAACAACAACCTAAAGCGCGGTGACGATTCATCCTAATCGCATCGCGCTTTAGGCTCGCGCGTTCGCCGCCGCATCATAGGCTTCGTAGGGGGCAAAGGCGCATCGCGCCGTGCCCACCATCTGTCGATGATTGCGAGGTGGTGGGCACGCTTACGCTTTGCCCACCCTACGGCGCCGGAGTTTGTTGGTTCGAGATTCCGGGTTCGCTGCTCAAGCGCGCCCCGGGGTGACGAGCGGCTTAGCGCACGTCAATCCGCCACGATCTTCACGCGGTCACGCACCTTCACCTGCGCGGTGCGATCGAGCCCGTTCAGCACGCGAAAACGCTCGGCGGGGTGATCGACGCCGGCCATGCGGTGGGATAGCGACTCCACGGTGTCACCGGGCTGCACGGTGATGACCTTGATGCGCAGCGGACGCGCGGCCTGGATCTCGTCGAGCGTCAGGCGGCGGAATGAATTGACGGTCTCCCGCGCGTTGCGCTCGCTCTCGGTCGATTTCTGCCGTGTCGCGAAGATGAAGCGATACACGTCGCTGCCGAAGCGCAGCGCATAGACCTTGAACTGCCACTGGTCGCCCTTGGCGGTGGCGGACGCGGCCGGGAAGCCATTGATGGTGATGTCCTCGGTCGACGCCTTCTCGACGCCCTCCATCCAGCCGGAATTGAGGTAGTCGCCGAGCGACTGCTCGGCCGGCACGCGCACCACGTCGAAACGCATCGCCTGCGCGCCGCCCTCTCGCACGCCGATCACGGCCTGGGCGGTGTTGTCGAGCGTGAAATTGTCGGGCGTCTGGAAGGTGAAGCCGAGCTTCGGATGCAGGAATCGGCGGCCGCGCACGAAACCTTCACTGGGGTCTTCGCCGTAGACGAGATTGTCGATCGCAGCGAGATAGGTCTCGCGGTCGCGCTCGGCGCCCTCCGGGGCAGTATATTGCCGCGCAATGGTCTGCGCGTTCTGCACGCGCTCCGGGGTCGCCGGATGCGACGAGGTGAAATCCTGTGCGCGCGGATCGAGCGAGCTCTTGCCGGCCTTCAGCTCGGCATTGCGTTCCATCGCCGACAGGAACCGTGCCGCACCGTATGGGTCGAAATGCGCCTTGGCGGAAATGCCGACGCCGATGCCGTCGGCCTCGAACTCCTGCTTGCGCGAAAAGCTCGCCATGGTGAGCTTGGTCTTGGCCAGTGCGAGCGCGGTGAGATCGGGATCGTTGCTCATGTCGGTGACGACGCGGGTGACGATCGCGGCCTGGCGGGCCTGGTCCTCGCGCATCGCGGCGTGCTTGGACAGCACATGCGCCATCTCGTGGCTGAGCACGGAGGACAATTCCGACGTATCGCTCGCAAGCGCAAGAAGCCCGCGCGTGACATAGAGCTGGCCGTTCGGCAGCGCGAAGGCGTTCACCGCGCCGGAATTGAGGATGGTGACCTTGTAGCCCTGGTCGGGACGATCGGAGGCGGCGACGAGGCGATCGACGGTCTTGCTGACGAGTGATTCGAGCCTGGGGTCGTCATAGGTGCCGCCATAGCTCGTCAGGATGCGCTCGTGCTCCTTCTCGGTGGCGGGGGTCTGGGCGACGGCCGGCTTCGGCTTCGGCATCGCGACCGTCGCCGGGGTAGCCGCCGTCTGGAACCGGCCCATATCGCCGCAGCCCGCAAGCGCCGTACCCAGCACAAGGCATAGCGCGGCCGGCGCCGCCCGCAGGCGGCGGCGTTCGTTCCGTACGTGCCGTTCTAGCACCCCATTCACGTCGCTTAACCCGTGCCTGGCCCTCGTTAAGGCCTTACCCCAGTAGGCTCGTTTGCGCCCAGCAATTCAACCTGTCCCAAGAGACGCACATCGATCCGCGGCCCCGTATTCCCCTCGACCCAGCCCCGGACTCGAATACGTTTACTTTCCAAGGACTTAAGGGGGATGCCAGCGTTTTCAAACGCCGGTAGCGTGCGCTTTGAAATAGTCGCGGCAAAGCCGCGTGTCCAGTTTCGCCCGAAGTTGAGGTAGGTCATTGCCCCAGCTTGCCGGACCGACAGGACTTTGCCCTCGACCACCATAAACCGCCCGATCCCCGCCAAAATATCGTCCGGACTTTCCGCGTTTTTTATGGCCGACGGGTCAGCCCAGCTGCCCTTTTTTTGGTGCCGTGCTGCGGCCTCCGACGCCATCAGGGCGGCCGCGCAGTCCTTGTCCGTGATCTCGGCGGAGACCATGGCCTCGCCCTGGGAGAGTAGCATGGCCTGCACCGAGGTGTCGCTTTCGCCGATGAAGACCAGCGCGCCCTGGCGGCCGTAGCGGTCGGGCGTGTCGTCGGTGCCGCGGAGCGTCACGTCCCGGCC
>NZ_JALBGZ010000006.1:0-52187 GCF_023006515.1 Bradyrhizobium sp. PRIMUS42 | reverse complement strand
AGGCTGAGCGGGCCCGCCGGAGAAGCCGCCTCCGGCTCGCGCCGGCCTGTCAGGACGCTGCCCCAGAGCCAGTCGGCGAAGACGCCCAGTCCCTTCGGCCAGACCAGCATGATGATCACCACGGCGGCGCCGAAGGCGGCCATGTAGTAGGTCTGCAGATCGCGCAGCGCCTCGGGCAGGATCGTCACGACGATGGCGCCGAGCATCGTGCCGGGAATTGAACCGAGGCCGCCAATAACGACCATCAGCATCATCTTCACGCTCTCGGCGATGGTGAAGTTGGTGGGCGCGACGAAGCCGACCAGCAGCACGTAGAGGCCGCCGGAAAGCGACGCCCACAGGCTGCAGATCACGAAGGCGATCGTCTTGACCCGGACGGAGTTCACGCCCATCGCCTCCGCGGCCATCTCGTCGTCGCGCACGGCGCGCAACTCGCGGCCGAGCGCAGAGCGATGAAAGAGGATCATCAGCAGGTAGCTGGCAAGCATCAGGCCGGCGAGCGGCAAGTACAGCTGCTGCGTGATCGACTCGCCGAGCCCCGGAATCCGCAGCGTCGGGATGTTGCGCAACCCCATCGGGCCGCCGGTCAGCGCCTCTTCGTTGACCGCGACGATGCGGAAAATCTCGTTCAGGGCGAGGGTGACGATGGCGAGGTAGTGGCCTTTGATGCGGGTCGAGATCAGCCCGAGCATGGCGCCGACCGTTCCGGTCAGCGCCATCGCCAGCGGCAGGGCGAGCCACCATGGCAGAGACAGGCGCATCATCAGCAGCGCCGTCGCGTAGGCTCCGATCCCGACGAGGGCGGCTTGTCCGAGCACGATCTGCCCGGCGACTCCGGTCGCGACCGAGAGCCCCAGCGCGGCAATGGCGAAGATCCACGCCAGGTTCAGCACATGGAGATAATAAGTATTCATGCCTATCGCGATGGGCGCAACAATCGCGGCTGCAATCAGCAGCCAGGCAGTCAGACGCAGGAAAGAAGACATCGCGAGCACCTCAGGCGCGGTCTGCGTTGCGCTCGGGGATGAGCCCTTCGGGGCGCACCACGAGGAAGACGAGCAGCAGCGTGAAGGCGATCGCGTCCTTGTAGGTGGACGAGATGGTGAAGGCGCCGACATTCTCGATGACGCCGAGCAGAACGCCGCCGACGATCGCGCCCGGGACGCTGCCGAAGCCGCCGATGATCATCGCGACGAAGCCCTTGAGGCCGACGAGCGTGCCCATCTCCGTGGTGACGTAGAAAAGCGGTGCCAGCAGGATACCTGCGAGCGCCGCCAATACGGCGGAAAAGGCGAAGGTCCCGGCCAGCACTGCATTGACCGGGACGCCCATCAAGGCTGCAGTCTCGCGGTCCAGCGCCGTGGCGCGCATGATCTTGCCGATCATGCTGTAGCGCAGGACGAAGTACTGAGCCGCGGTGACGACGACAACCACGACCATGATCAGAAGCTGCTGCACGGACAGGCGGAATGCGCCGAAATCGAGCATGTCATCACCGAACGGGCTGACATAAAGCAATGGCTCGGGCCCGTAGAGGATGCGCGCCATCTCCTTCAGGAAAATGCCGAAGCCGACGGTCGCAATGATCGCCACGAGCGCGCGCTGGCGCTGCAGGCGGGCGAAGACGAGGCGCGAGAACAGGGCGCCGAGCGCCGCCATCGCAATCGCCGTCAGGAGCAGCGACAACCAGAACGGCAGGCCCAAGCTCATCGTGAAGGTGGCGACAAAGACATAGGCCGCGAAGGTCAGGAACTCGCCAGCAGCGAAATTCACGATCGCCATCGTGTTCCAGACATAGGCATAACCCAGCGCCACAAGGGCGTAGATGCAGCCCATCGCAAGGCCGCTGGCGACCACTTGACCGAGCATTTCTCCTCCCGCCCCGTCGAGCGGGCGGAAGCCGCCAGTACTCCGGGGGTGCTAGCTATTCTTTGATTTCACCTGGCCGGCCGACGAGCAGACACGGTGAACACTCACTAACATGCTACAGCGTGTTTTGCATTCGCTTATGACGTTGTCAAGCCATCACGCGGACCTGCTGGAAATGCGGAGGCCGGGGTGATAGGCTCCTGCGCGTACGAGGAGCCAACTTGTCCAAAGCATTGAGAAAAAGAAAAACGCCGGTCGTGTCCCAGCGTCTGCTCGCCTATGAGGGATTCCGCGAGAAGATCATAAGCGCACAAATCCGCCCGGGGCAGTTCGTCTCGCAACGTGAGTTGACTGAGCAGCTTGGTCTACCGCTCGGCGCCATTCGTGAGATGATTCCGCGGCTCGAGGCTGCGCGCCTGATTGTGACCGTTCCAAAGCGAGGCCTGCAGGTCGCTCCCGTCGATCTCAAACTCGTGCGCAACGCATTTCAAGTTCGCAGCATGATCGAGTGCGAGGCCGTCCGTCATTTCGCGAGGACGGCCTCCGACCAGGAACTCGATGCGCTCGAGGTCGCCCATCGCGATATTCTGCGGCGCGCTGAAGGTTCGCATGACGAAGAAGCGCTTGACGCTGAGGCGAGAGCAGTGGATTGGGGCATGCACGATCGCATGGTCGACGCCATCGGCAACGAGATCCTGTCCGAAATCTATCGCGTCAACAGCCTGCACGTGCGGTTGATCCGGATCGATGCCGATCGGGTCGTACGTCAACGAGTCTTGCCGGCCATGCAGGAGCATCTTGTCATCCTCGCTGCTCTGAGGAAACGAGACGAGACGGCTGGCATCTCAGCGATGATGGCTCATATCGAGAGTTCAAAGCAGCGCGTGCTCGAAGCCATGCTTCATGGTTGATTCTGCGGCTTTCCACTCCAGCGGAACCGTGGTGTCAGGGCCTCTGTCGAATTAGCTGCAACATCGAGGTGCCGGTTCCGGCCCGACGAAGAGCGAATTCGTCGGGCCGATCGCTGCGCCGGACCTGCCGGCAATGTCAGAGCGGCTTGATCTGCACTTTCCGGAATTTGACGACGCCGGAGCCGTATTGCAGGGCGAAAGGTCCTTCGGCGTGCTGGGAGTCCTGCACGTCGGCAGTCTTCTCGCCGTTGAGCACGACGATCAGATGCGGACCCTGCGCCGTAATCTCGTAGGTGTTCCATTTGCCCGCCGCTTTGGGCATTGAAGCGGGCACCTTGGATACGTCGACGATCGCTCCGGTGGCATAGGTCTGGTCGGGGCGCTTGTCGAAAATGTTGACCTCGTAGCAGACCTTGGCATTGATCACCTTAGGGTCGCCATCGCAGCGGATGAATATGCCGCTGTTGGCCGCCTCGTCGGTCCAGAACTCTACCTTGAGCTGAAAGTTTTTGTAGGCGTTCTTGGTGACGAGGTAAGAGTCGTCCTTGCCCGGTATGCCGGCGGTGAGCTTGTCCGCAGCGAGCGTGCCGTCTTTGAATTCCCAGTTGGCTTTGCCGACCTCGTCCCACTCGCCCATCTTGGTATTGTCGAGCAGCGTGACCCAGCCGCCGTCAGCTTGGCTTGATGCGGGACTGGAATATTGCAAGGCGACAAGGCCAATAGCAACGCCGGCCGCAAGCGCAGTGATGCGTTTCATAATAGTGCTTCCCCCTGTTATCGTTTCTAACAACTTTGTTAATACGCGTTGACATGTTACGCTAGCCTTTGTGCGCCGGTCAATGAGCCTGCCAGGCCGCACGGAACGAACGGAGCCAGGCATCGCTCCGCAGCGGCTCCTCGCCTACGAGGACTTCCGCGATCAGATTGATCAGATTGCCCGGACCATTCGCCTCGCAACGCCAGTCGACCGAACCGCTCAGCTCTCGTTCGGCCGCGAGACGATGCCCGGCTGGGGACAGCGCGCCTGATCGTCAGTGCGACACGAGGCAGAAAGTGCCATCGATGCAGCTATCCGGGGATACGATTGCGGTCACCGCTCGCGGGAATATTGCAGAGTGTTGTCGGATCGCTGATCGCTCCGACGATCCGCCGCTCGCCGTCTTTTCCAGGACGCCCCGCGTTCGTGATGGGATAGGGGCCGCGGCCCTCAAGAGCACAGAATCGTGGACGATCGGAGTTTTGCGGGAAAATCGTGCAAATGGCGGAGAGAGTGGCCGCCTTTACAGGGTCCGGAAAGCCCCGAAGACCCCCGAAAAGGACCGGCGGCGAGCCCCCAAAAAGCCTTGCGCCGCAGGGGTTTCCTCACTTGTTCTTGCCCGTTTTGACCCGATATTGGTCGGTACGTACCGGCATGGCCGTGCCGGGGGTCTAGCCGGGGGTTTGCGCCTGGCGGAAAGTGGAGGTTGCGATGGCGCTCACCACGAAGCTGGTCGCCAAACTCACTGAGCCAGGCCGCTACGGCGACGGAAAGGGGCTTTACCTTCAGGTTGGACCGACCGGCGCCCGCTCGTGGCTGCTGCGCTACGAGCGCGGCAGACGCGAGCGCGCGATGGGACTGGGCCCGGTCGAAGACTTCACCTTGGACGAAGCCCGCGAGCGAGCCCGCAAGGCGCGGCAGCTGCTGAAGGACGGGATCGACCCGATCGATGCCCGCAAGGATGAACTCGCCAAGCAGATCATGGAGAAAGCCCTGGCTGCGGCGGCGAACGTCACCTTCAAAGAATGCGCGGAGCAATATCACAAATTTCATTCACGAAAATGGAACAACGCCAAACACAGCGCGCAATTTCTCTCGACGATGAAGATGTACGCGTACCCGGCGCTAGGAAAGATGCCTGTCGCGGCGATAGACAAGGCTCTCGTCCTCAAGGCGATCGAGCCAATCTGGTATACCAAAACCGAGACGGCGAGCCGAGTGCGCGGCCGGATCGAAGCGGTTCTCGATTTCGCGAAGACACGCGGTTATCGGACGGGAGAAAATCCAGCTACATGGGATGGCAACTTGGTCCATGCCCTGCCCGCCCGCAACACAATTGCCAAGGTCGAGCATCACGCAGCCCTGCCCTTTGCTGAAGTATCCGACTTTATGGCTCAGCTCGCAGCTCGCGAGGGCATCGCCGCGAGGGCCTTGGAGTTCGCGATCCTCACCGCCAGCCGCACTAGTGAAATCATCGGCAGTCGCTGGTCGGAGATCGACTCGGATGCGAAGCTGTGGACCATCCCGGCCGAACGCATGAAAGCCAAAAGAGAACATCGCGTACCGCTGAGCGGCCGTTCTCTTGAGATTTTGAAGGCGCTACCTCGTGAGGGGGATTTTGTATTCCCCGGTGGTCGCAAGGGCGTTCCCATCTCAAATATGGCGATGGCCGAGGTGCTGAAGCGTATGGATCGACTCGACATCACCGTCCATGGCTTCCGCTCTACATTTCGGGATTGGGCGGCGGAGCGGACCAGCTATCCTAATCACGTCGTCGAGATGGCACTCGCCCATGTGGTTGGCAATAAGGTCGAGGCTGCCTATCGACGTGGCGATTTGTTCTCCAAGCGTGCGCGGCTTATGGCCGACTGGGCGAAGTGCTGCATGACGACACCGGTGGACAGGGCGGCAACTAATGTCACGCCGATACGGAGGGCAGGACAATGACCAGGCAGCCACCGAGCTTTTAAGACGCCTGCGGGGTTAAACGGGGTTTAGCGGGGCTAAGATTTAACGGGGCTAAAAGCAGAGTTGCGTGTTTGTCCGGTGCTATGGCATACTAATATTTAAGGGCTTTAGAAGCAGGCCACTTCTATACAACAGCACCTTTGGTCCTTTGCCTTTCAATGGGGTGGCGCCCCGGCTCCCCAGCCGTAAAATGGGGAACGGTCTTCAGGGGTGCGACTACCCCAGTGCGGTTGGCCCATCGAGCCGCGCAAATGCAGTCCGTCCGAGCACTTAACTGTGCTGGGCGGATTTTTGTTTGCGCTCGGCAAATCGATGGACACAACGAGATGTCATCAATTCCAAATTCTGAAAAATCAGATCGCTCGGTCGGCAAAGGCGCCGACCGCGGGCCGATCGGCAAGCTATTTGTCGAGATGGATCCCAACGAAATCGTACGAACGAAAAACGGACGGAAAGTTTTCGGTTTCGGACCAACGCAGATCGCGAAGAAAATCAAGCTCGGCGAAATTCCGGCTCCTATCAAGCTCTCCGAAAGCGGCAGGGCGTCTGGTTGGACGGGACGCCAGATCAACGAATATCGTCGCGTGCAGGCAGAGCGCATCCAAGAAGCCCCTATCGCCTCCGCAGCCAAGACCGAGGGGGGCAAGTGACATGTCCCAAAAGAAAAACCCCGCCGCTGTGGCAACAGCGGCAGGGGCACAGGGCATTGCTGTATCTAAGAATACCGCAACTATAGCCCGAACTGGGGGCAAGGCCAATAGGCCCGCAATCACCAGCATCCGGCGCAGGCCGTACGGCAAGGCCGCGTGGTTGGTGTCGATCGAAGGCGTCTGCGCCGACACGCCAGTACGCGATCGGAAATTGCGCCGCTACCGCAGGTTCTGCAACGCCATCAATTATCGGTTCGGCGTCACCTTCGATCCGATGCCGCAGGTCGATTGGTTGGCCATGGTCGAGGCGGCGATGGCGGAAGGCGGTGTATCATGAGCATCGTCACAAAATTAAAGCAGCCGAGCATCGCCGAGCAAATGATGCGGCTGTTTCCCGCGAGTCAGCGGGCGCATGCCACTTACGATCCTGACGAGTCCACACACACGAGACGGGCGGACGGTAAGCTCGCGGTGCCGTACCGGACGGTGCGCAAACCTGTCACACTCGATCTGTGGAAGCGGCACCTCGCCGGAAACTCTCCGCTCGTTCTCAGCATGGCCTGCGACGACTGCACGAGCGGCGTAAGTGTGGTCGATGTCGACCAATACGACACCGACTGTACCGCGATCGTCGGAGCGATCAAGGCGCACAAGCTGCCGGTCTACGTTCGGCCCTCCAAATCCGGCGGCGCGCACGTTTACGCTTTTCACGATAAGCCGATCCCGGTGGCAGAGGCGACCGCGGTCGCGGAGGGAATGGCGCGGCGCCTTGTCCTCACAAAGGTGGAGTTTTTCCCAAAGCCGCAGAACCCCGATCCCGCCGTGCTATCGAAGCCGCTGAACATGCCTTATTTCGGCGGTGCAGGCGGCTTCATTCGTCCCGGTTCTAAGGTGCGCGACCAGATGCTCGTGGAGGAGTTTCTGCGCAATGTCAATCGCCTGACCGCCGAACAGCGTGCCGAGTTGACTTGGCTCGCCACGCCCGCCAGAAAACCATCGCCTCGCGAAAACAGGAACGATCACGTCCACGATCCTGTTTTGCTTGCTATCATGAAGGCCGATGCGGATAAGGGCGTATCGACTGATCCCGACGACTATTTCGCCGATGTCCCTGACCTCGAACTGAAAATCAGAGCTGCGCTCTCAGTAGTTCCGAGCGACGATTACGACCCTTGGTTTCGCATCGGCGCAGCAATTTACTCGGCGCTCGGCGACTCCGGCTTCCCACTTTTCGACGAGTGGTCCCATGAGTCGTGGAAGTACGATCCGCGCGCGTGCCAACGCAAGTGGCGGGAGTTCGCAGAGATCCGCTCCATCCGGGTCGAGACGATATTCTGGTATGCCGACCAGCACGACCGTGGTTGGCGCGCGTTATATCGGCGCCTGATCAACGGCGAGGTGGCGGCATGACCAAGCCATCAATCGCAAAGTTGAAAACAATGCAACAGGCCGACGCGCAAGGCTACGAGCTGGTTCGCGCTAAAGACGTTATAATTCGGGGGAAGCAATGGATCTGGCCGGGCCACCTGCTGCGTGGCGCGCAGGAGCTTCTGACTGGCATTCCTGGCCTCGGCAAATCGCAAACGCAAATTCACTTTATCGGCTGCGTGAGTGCTGGTCTCCCGTGGCCAGATGGTGCCAAGGCGTTGCCGCCCGCGAACGTCATCATGCTGACGGCAGAGGACGTACTGCACGATGAGGTAGTACCAAGGCTGCTGGCCGCCAACGCGAACTTAGATCGAGTGCACATCCTTAAGAAGATTAGAAAGGATGGCCAGGATCGTCAGTTTCTGCTCGGCGAAGATCTCGACATGTTGGAGCGGGCAGTCGCCGATATCGGCGAAGTCGGCCTCATCACCATCGATCCCATCACAGCGTACATGGGAGGAAGGCTGGATAGCCACAAGACGACTGAGGTTCGCGCCCAATTGGGGCCGCTAAAGGATTTCGCCGAGCGTAATAACATCGCGGTCTCGACGATAACCCATCCACCAAAGACCGCGGGGCAAAAGGCCATCGACCACTTCATCGGCAGCCAGGCATTCATTGCTGCCGGACGAATCGGGCACGTGTGTATCGAGGAGGTCGAGGAGGACGACGACGGCACAAAGAATCCGACTGGGCGCGTCCTCTTTGCGAACGCGAAGAACAATCCGCACACCAGGATGCCAACACTCGCCTATCGCATCGCGGAAACCGTCGTCGGTCGCGACCCTGAGACCCACGAAAACATCGCCGCGCCGCATGTGGTGTGGGAGGGCGCAGTAGACATCACCGCCGATCAAGCTGTCGGCGCGGCATCGCAAAGCGGTGGCAAGGAGAAGCGGAAGCCGCGCGGCGAGCAGAAAAAGGTTCAGGCGTTCCTGCAGTCCATCATGAACGGCGCACAGCCAGAGCTGGATGGCACCCGGACCGTGGCCGCAAGGCCCGCACTAGAGGAGGCAGCGAAGCGCGGCATTACTGCCGAGCAAATCAAGACCGCCCGCAAAAGGATGGGCATCAGCTCAACACAAACGCCAAAGGGTTGGGTATGGCGTGAGGAATTTTGAGCCGGTCTCCTTAAAGCCCACAGCCCCTCTGCCCTTCTGGCTGCAAATAAATGTACTTAGCCGCAGGGGGTATTATCTTCTGCCCCAGAAGGTACCCCCTGCCCCAGAAGGGCCTTTAAGTGTTTGTTTTTGTATCAGAAAGGCAGAGGGTCCCTAATCTCTAATAAGAGAGCCCCTGCCACTCTCCACCAATGGCCCGCCCTAAGCCCGCCCAGCGTCTTTGGCCGCCTAGCCTGCCCCCCACAACCCCGCAAGCCGCGCTGGACGCACCCAGCGAGTCCCCAGAGCCATGGCGTTTTTAATATAACCCGGGTATAATTAGTCCAAGGGTAACACCGTTGCGAGGCAGAAGCGGTGCGGTAGCTAAGTTAGAGGATAGGTAGGCGATACACGATGCCCCGCGGCCATACAGCGAGCTTGAAGATACCTAAGAAAGGCGAACGCTTTGGGGGCCGTCAGAAGGGCACCCCGAACAAGGTGACACGCGAATTGCGGGACGCAATAATTCTTGCGGCCGAGAACAGCGTGCACTCGAAGACCAAGGACCTCGTCGGTTACGTCAAGTACCTTGCGGACAGTAAGCCAGAAATCTTCGCCAGTCTGCTCGGCCGCCTGATCCCGCTGCAGGCCAAGGTGACGGCGACGTCGACCATCGAGCACACCATCAAGGCCAAGCCAGAGCCGACCATGACGCCCGAAGAGCTGGCAGACTACTACAACAAGCTGCGCGCATTGCCAGCGAGCTCGAAGCCCCTCGTCGTCATCGACAACGATACCGGCGAGCCGCTGTACTCGAAGGCCGCAAAATGATTGTCCTGCTCTGGCCACGATCGCCCCCAACAGCATGCGATGCTCGGCGCTGCTGGATGCCGAGCCGCGCGGGTGCATCGTGCAAACTCCAGCTCTGCTTGCCGTCGACCCGGAGAGGCGCTGTCCCGCTGGTACGCGCACCCCCAGTGTGCACAGCACCCGCCGCGACCTCCGCATGACGGGTACTGTGGTGTCGCCCACTGGGCGGGCAAGTCCGCAAAAACTGAAATCGAGACGGCGCTCGGATTTCCTCATGGTGCCTCCTACGGCGCTGGAGTACCAAATATGCCGAAATCACGCTTTTCAATCGCATTCTGCGTGTTGGTGAACCTCGTAACCTCAGACGCAAAGGCCAATAGGCTCTTTTCACTAGAGATTATTCGTACCGGAACCATCGCTTTCTGAACTGACTCGGGATTTAGGGTCGCTGCCGCAAAGATCGAACCTACTGTTTGCGCGCCATTCACGACACAAAAACCGGTGCATTCAAAGATGCCCGTTTCGGTCGAGTTTCCGCCTAATGGCTTCTTCGCCACGCCGGATGCAACAACTGTGATGCCGTTGTTGAAGTACCAGAAATCCTCCGGACGCTTCAACAGCGTGTCCACGATGTCCTGATTGACCTGGCTCGTCCCCAAGAACTGCCGAAGGTTCTTGTCAAACAATCAGCTACCGTTGGCTTTCATCCAACTGGCAACATCAGCGGCGCACACCTGGCCATAGACACCGAAATGCGGTTCTTTTGCTTGCCCCCATCCATATAGCTGAACTTCAGCCGATACCGGGGCTCCCGCCAACCCAGCCGCAACGGCTTTGTGTAGATCGCCCTGCTTCAGCACACGCACGAACATTAGGTCAGACGTGTCATTTTGCGATGTCACGTAATTGTCTAGCGCAGCTTGGACCTCGGTACTCAAGTCCTCTTGGCCGGTATGAGCTACAACGAGCACAAAATTTGCATTTGCGTCGAACAGAGCACTCTCAATGTCCGGCCTCTTAGCCTGTATTCGCGAATTTAGCGACGCGATGTCATTGTCGAGAAGTTTCTTCACGCCGTCGATAAACTTCAGGACCTCGCCGAGTTCAATGGACCCGTGTAGGTCCTCATGCCATTTTGTCTGGACCAGATATAGAGTTCGATCGTTCGGACTGAAATGGACCAAATCGATACCGCCATCCTGCGCGCCGTCCGTCACTGACTTCGCCAGTTCTTCGATATAGGGATGGACGTGTTCACGAGAGATCAGTCTCTTCTCACCGGCTGATATCGGTCCACTTCCCGATAACAAAAGTCACACAATTGCGTACCAAACCAACCCGCCGGTCGCGTACTTCTGCTCGCACCCCCGCCCGATAACTGCACTGAACTATGCCGCATTCGGCCAAAACGCTCGCGCAGTCTTCGAGCAACCGCAATATAGAACTTTGGAGAGTTCATCCCGATTGCTCAGAGACACTGTGCGAACTTTGGTTAGTCCCCAGATGCGAGGTGCTGAAACGGAGCTTGCGCAACGGGTCAGGACGAGGCGACCTGCCGAGCCGACAGGCTCTGCAGCTTCCGAAAATGTGGAGAAGGTGGTCGAGGATATTTTGGTGGCGCGAGAAATGGCGCGGCTCGATCTCGGCGTGGACCTTCTGATCACGCAGCCGCGGGATTAGTGGTTATTCGAATCCGCCAGCCCGCAGAAAGCCGGCGGGCGCTACATAGGGTCCTGCGCATCGGCACCGCGCATCCCGCGCAGCGTCGTTTGCAAGGAAAGGAATTTTCGATGACCAAATATTTTGGAAGGAAGTACGTCGAGGTCGACGCGGACTTTCTCGCGCCTGATGGCGCCGCGCCTTATTTACAGAGGGACTCAGCGCTCGTTCCGAGTACCAGAACGGAGTTGAACGGGGAACCGGAACAGTCCCGCATGGATGTGCAGGAAATGTTCGGGACCAACATGAGGCGGTGTCGCCTCGCGGCAGAGTCAAATGCTTCTCACACTACGCCGCAAAATCTTGCACGATGACAACTGCTGGCTGACGGCCCATCGGTCGGTCGTCCCAGGACTTTGGTTTTGTTCTTTCTCCAGAGCCACTCTTTCATTGCTAGAAATTGTTCTCGAAGCTCCGGCACGAGATTTACACGCTGCCCACGCCCAAGATTTTCCACGGCGTTGGCAATCAATCCGTACCTTGATTTATACTCGTCAGTACCCTTCAGGCCAAAATATCGAAAATCGCGACTCAGAAGCACATTGGCCCTTGCATATTGAGGGAAACTACCAAGGTCGTGGTTCAGATCGGATGGCTTGTCATGAAACTTTGCGCCAGCACGCCTAACATAGTGGCCGGATCGTAACCTAAGATGCAGTCCTGGCGCGAAGAGAATGTATCACCCTCGTAGTATTCCCCATCCGTCAGCTTCTTCGTGATGCGCGCCGCGTAGATTAATCGATTGCGCGGATCGATCGAACTAGCTGTAAAACCAAAAATCAGATCATCGACCTCCGCACTGCTGCGCATCATCGGCTTACAAATCGCCAACGATAGCATGCCGCGCTCAACGCAAGGTGCTGCTCCTGCATCTACCGTCAGCTTATAGAAATAGATGCGCTCGATGATAGTCATCTGATCGGAGCAAGAGAATTTGCGCTCGGAGGCGGACGATTATTCCCACGAATGCTGTTTCAACCGTTCCGCCAGTTCATTTATGTTACTGGGCGGGGTGTGACCTAACACTTCTTGAAGATCGAAATATCGGTGTCCCATAATGCCGCCGGGCGACGTTTTGCGGAACACTGTGTCTACCATTGTGTCACAGAGAAAAAATTTGTGGTTCGAGTTCAGATCCCAATCGCGCTCTAAGGCGGCCCTGCTTGCTCCAATAATTCGCGCCTGTTCCTCCGCCGTCACCGTTTCAGGCTCTCCCGGCTGTACAGTTACCGTGCCGGCATGAATGTCAACATTACAGGCGACAACTTTGGCTATGCCGCCAATCGCTCGGACGCACTTGTCCTTGTAGATGCCTAGGTACTTCGCGTTGCGACGGGTCCATGTCACCGGACAATAGTATAGACGAAACGCTGTGTTTTCGTCGAAGGATTGACCGCATGGCGGTACAAATATCGTATACTTGTCCCTAGGCAATAAATCCATGTAGCTGCAGAAGGCCTCGTAATCGTTAACAAGTGCCACCATTTCTTCCTCGTGTGTCGACAAGCAATTGCGGGCCTTTTCGACAATTTCTTCAAAGGACGTATGAACGACCTGTATGTTTCGCGGGGCCGCGTGCTCACGTATGGAAGCAAGTTGCTGACTTGAGTGTGCTCCCAGCGATGGACTGAGCAAGATAAGGAGCTTGTGTTGCTCTGCTCCAAACACAGCGAGGTGGTTCGTGAGCTGGACGGCATCGAAGGTCTCGGCCAACTTTGTCTCGACGGCAATCTTGACGCTGTCTTGCGCGATGAATCCGTCGACGACGCTTTTTCCCGTCCCCATCTGTTGCCGAAACTGTAGCCACGAACTGGCGAGCTGGATCTCTTGGTCAGAGCAAATCGCTTCCATCAGCTTCTCGAACTTGAAGCGATTGTATTCCCGAAATCTCAATAGTAGGAGCAGCGTGTTATTTGTGACCACGTTCTCCGGCTGCGAGTACCGCGGAAAATAGTGTAACTCGCTCATCTCTGCCCCTCCTGTGCCAAGTACAATTGATGCTTGCCCCAGCGCCCTAACGCCGGTTCACGGAGCAAAACGCTTTTCAATCTGTATACGATGCTTCCCGACTGGGCCATGAGATGGCCAAGTCTGCAGCCAATCACGGTAGCTAAGCGCGTGGAATGATACTTCGGCACCCCGCACTCGGTCAGCAAAGCGAGCAATCTCACCTCGGTGGTCGGAAAACGACTTGGCATCGATATCGTTGCCGTTCAACGACTTCGGTTCAGCGTAAATGTAAACCAGTACCGGCGACTTCGATCTGCGCTTACCATCCGTCACAAGTCCAAAGGCGTGCTTTACCAGTTGGGCAGCGTCCAGATAGCGGAAAGGTTCGTCGTCAGCCCTCAGGATATCGCGCATGCGCGCGAAAGGCGCCATCCTAGAGCCCCAAACGTCTCGGTCGTACGCTGTCGACAATGAAACGACCTTCTTGTCCCTGTACGGTTCGAAACGCTTGGACTCTACGCCGATGAGCTGTCTGTCGGTTTCGATGACAGCGTCGAGCCACGGGTGCCTCCCACCATTCCACGGAAAACGTGCACAGTATTCGATCTCGATCCATCTTGCCGGAAATGTCGCGGCCAACGATGGAAAGGCCGGTAGCATATTCGGTCGCTCGACGAACCACCCGAACGCATTCGCAGCAAGCGCCGCTGAACTCTCTGAACTTAAAAGCTTGCCGCTTGCCAGTTCATTGCCACCGGCCTTCGCAAGACGATCAAGAATGTGAGCGGCAGGAACTCCAGGAAGAAATGATACTTTGATATTGATTGCCATTTGAGCTTTCGGCTGTGCGCGCCCACTACCGCTCGGGCTTGCTGGTTATTTCTCGCAACGCCAAGCTAAGCTCCATCTCCGTGAGCTGCTCGATCAGCAGCTCTATGATCTCCTCGCAGTCCGGCCGCGTCAGCGAACGCACGTCGCGCATTGCCAATTGATTCTGGAGGATCGTCGCCATCATGGCTTTAACGCTCACGGGGGCCTCGATTGAAAATCAGATCGTCATGAAAAATCAATCTGAAGTAGATGCCAAATATCGCGTAGGAGCAACGCCCGTGAAACTACGGACAGCAGAGGTGTTCGCGGCGCACAATAGACCAAAGTGCTCTATGGACCGACGCAGGGACCCTTGCGTGTGGAAGAAGCTGGTCGAGCATAAATCAAAGGGCGGGACAGATCACCGATCTCTGCCAGCACCCCGACAGCCGCAATGAGATCAATCCCCCGCACGGCCTGCAGGGCCGCCACAACCTCGACAAACGACCACTCGGGCACCGCGTCGCGGACAGCTTCCCAACGCTCGACGCGCTCGTTTTCCTGGCGCATCCCCTCAAGTAGTTCTTCTAACGTGATGCGCTGCTCGCGATGCTCGAGCTTCTGCGTCATCAGCCACTTCATGTGGGTTGGTCCCCACGTCGTCTTGCCCGGATAGATGCGTCCCAGCCGCAGCATCAATGACGAGATCGGTTGACCCTTGGAGGTCCTTCTTCGCTGCCTGACGGGCGCGCGAGAGATCGCGCATAGCCTCATGGCGCTCGTCCGGCACCCATACCGCGGTGAGCTCGCCTGCGCGCAACAGCTTGGCGAGGCTTACCGCATCGCGTCGGTTCGTCTTCACTCGGTCGCCCGCCGAACGAGTGAGGGAGCCACCACCAGGCACTTGTGAACATCATTCAACTTCAACGTCCTGCCGGAGACGTGCAATTGATCCCCATCGAGGTCGGCATCCCGCTGGACGGTACGGGATAAGTCGTTCCATTTAGGAGATCGGCATGAGAATTATCGTACTGCTCTTGCTGTTGCTGCCGGTCTCGGGTGGGACAATAGCTTTTGTGATCCCGGCGCGGTTATGTGCCGTGTTCTTAAGAACGGCCATGTCGAGTTTCACGTCAGTGGGCCGGATCGTTGCATCTACGTCATCGCCAAGAAGGACCGGGACAACGCGGATACAGCCAAGCCGATCAAGTCTACCTGCAAGTGGGATAGGAGGAAGCCATGAGGTTCATCGTTCTATTCGCACTGTTGCTGCCGGTCTCGGCGAATGCGGCCACGTATAACAAGGCCGATTGCGAGTGCTTGCAGCACGCGGCCGAGAACTGCTATGGTGGCTACGGCGCGCTCCGCTCAGGTGCCGAGGCACGTTGGGGCCAAGAGTTCAGTGAGCGTCATCCGAGCTTCAATGCGCTGTGTCCGCAGATAATCACCATACATCACAAATACTGCAATGCCAGTGCTACACCAATCACCAATGGATGTGAGGGGAGGTCGTCGCTGTGCAACGAACTGCCGGACGGCAATTTAGAGTTCAGGTGCTACCAAGGCACCTATGTCGCCTCCAAAGAGACTGGAAAAATCGTCAAAGACAACTGCAACAAGTACTAACACGGACTCGCGCGTTCACCTTCAATCGGCGCGGTGCGAGGATCAATGTGCTGCGTATATCCAGTAGATATGCCCAGCGGCGCTTAGCCTGCACCAGCTAACGAGCCAGCCGAGTTGCCAAAAAAAGCCTTGATCGCGGCCTCGCGGTTCTCCGCAGCAATGATCAAATTTACAGAATGCGGTGACAAAACGCATCCTGTCGGCGACAATCCCATGATGTTGCAGAACCTCACCTTAAACGGCAAGTCTGAAGAAACGCCGCCGAAGCGGTCAGCGTCTGCATGCTGTGGATTAATCGCCGATGCAATCGAACTAAGATTGACCGCCGTACAGACGTTGTGCACCCACAACGTGCCTCAAGCCTTGTCATCAATTTTTGTCTTGCGCTTTTCAAGTTGTTGCGACATGTTTCACCCGCAGGGGTTGGGAATGTCATTCTTCAAATTGACTAGGAGCGCCTCGCGCGATGCTTTCGCCGTGGATGCTCCGTCTCATTCCACAACGACAAGGTTGTTTAGCGCATCTGCGCCGTGAAAGGCGGTGCTGTGCATGAGGTGGCGTGTGCTTTAACATCGGCTGATCTACAAGGGAGAAGCCAATGCCGACCACCGGGAAGAAGGCGCGTGGAGAGAAGCGGATGACTCAGGCTGGAGTCGCAAAGCGGGTTGATGAGGCGCCGTCGAACGCGGCCGAGCAGGCGAACGCTGGTCTCGGCGGAGCATCCGGCAGTGTTCCGCACGCGAATGGCCCCCAATCCGCGAATCAGTCGGATGGCGCCGCCGGCGCGCAATTACCGCAATCGCCGAAGACCGTATCTCAAGTGCTTGGCGAGATCACCTGGTTGATGACGCAAAGCCCCCGTCACAAAACCATTGCGCTCGGAGACCTTGAGTGGCTTGTGATGCCGGCGATCCTGCTACAGCAGTTCCGGATTTTTTATAAGGGCGAGCAGCCGGTTGGTGTGGCGTTCTGGGCACTGGCGGACGAGATCGTCGCGAAGCGGATCGATGCGGGGGACATGCGCTTGACGCCGGCGGAGTGGAAGAGTGGGGCGAATAAGCGGATCATCGATGTTGTCGCGCCGTTTGGGGGCGAGGGAGAGATGATCCAAGCGTTACCCACGTGATACCAAAGCTCGATGAGAAGATGTCGCTTAACCTCCCATTCAAGGGGGCGATGCACGGCATCCTGATTTGGATGCTGCCATCCCTCTTTTTCGCCACGGCGATTCACGCTGACGATACCCCGAAAGCTCGTTGCAGAAGTGTTGCTTCACTCGCGCAGGACGTTCGGCCGAGTGACCTTGCCGAATTGAGCGATATGCAGCGCTCAAATGTCCAGTACTATCTCGAAGAGCAACGGAGAAATGGGGGCACTATCGCCCCCAGAATACACGTGCTGAACGGGCTAAAATTCAGAGATCCGTACCTTAAAGATGTGGAGTTGTCGTTTTCGGTCATTTTCGAATCGCGAGATTGCGAAACGGTATGCACGGGTACAGCAGTGTTGCCCAGAGCGAGCGGCAGAACGTCACGTAAATTCTCCTATCGGAGGAATTTGGTCGTTCGTCCTGTGCCGGGATTGCTCCCTGCCCAAGATGCCGAGCGTGAATTTGGCTCTCTGATTGTGTTGGACGAGTCAGGGAAGTCACTCGTTGCTTTGTTCGATCTTTATCGGAATGCCTCAAGAGACGAAAGCTCTCACGAGAAGGCATACGTTCGGTCGGATTATCTAAAGATTTCATCTGGCCCAAATGGACATGACCGCGCGAACTATTTTGCATGTTTGCGGGACATTTTTGACATAGATGCTCCGATGCCGGGCAGCGGTGCAAGATAGAAAGTTTGATTGAGGGGGGCGGCGTGGTTGATGTGAAGATCAATTATAGTGGGCTTTCGGCTGCGATGTTGCCAAGAACGCAGCAGGTGCTCAACACGATCGTGAATGACCCGACCACCAATCTGTTGATCGGTAGTCAAACGCAATCGCTCTCGATCAAATTCGGAAACCTCGGGGCTGACAAAGCTTTCGGGATAACTGATGGCGGAAAGGCGATAACCTTCAATTTAGATCGCTTAAAAATTGATAGTAATGGAGAACTTGTCTTCAATACCGGACAAGGCGTCGATAAGCCGTTCTACGTTGTTGCGGTTCACGAGGTCACTCATGTTGAATTTCCTGATCTAACAGGTGGTGGATATTTTCACGGTGAAGTAGGCCAAACTCCGCCGGGCGATCTGGTTCTAGGTCAAGACGCCACCGGCGAAGTCGCCTTCAGATTAATTACGCTTCAGCAGGTCCAGGTATTATTCGGGTCAGCAACGCCGGATCCATTCGAACTTGGAGCGCTCAATCGGGCCAAAGTGGAGCTGAACGGAAATCCTACGACAAAGCCGGCCGTTTCGGGAATTAATTGGGATTCGTTGACCGCCGACGATATGTACAGGCTTTTGGCTGACAAGAGCAGTTCGTTTTATTCGCATCTGCCGATCAAAGCGCAAAATCGGAACTACGATACGGTCGATCCCACGCAGCCGAATGACCCAAATCTAGTTCAGGAGGATTTTTCGAACGGCTCGTCTACGATTACTGAGCATGATCTTTATAATACTCAGGCGTGGCTCTCGTACGCTTTCTTTCGAGAGGCGGATGGATATCTGCAGTTTCAACAGGAGGTGTTAGATTCCGGCGAGCAGATGCTCAAGTACTGGGACACTCACAACAAGCACCCCTACTCCGAACTCGACGTGTCCAAGGACGAGACGGGCAAGATTACCGCCGCCAACGTCCTTCTTGATCCAACAGTTGCGAACACAGGCTCCGTCGGTCAGATCTTCGGCTCGGCAATCGGACGGGCCGTTGCGGGTGACAATCAGTTCGCGCAACTTGCGGCCGGCGCAGTCGGCGGCCTAATTGGTCAGAAGCTTGGCCAACTCGTCGCAGCTTCGCTGCTCACTGACGGCTCGAGTGTTGCGATAGAGGGCGTCTTCAGCAACGTCGGCCTCAATATCGCCGGCGCGGCCGCCGGCTCGGTTGCCTCGTTCCTCACGGCCGAACTCGGCACGGCCCTCGGGCTGAGCGGCTACGGTGCCCAATTGTTCAACTCTGCCGTGGGCGGCTATGCCGGCAGCGTGCTCAACCAAGCTCTTGCCCATACGTTCGAGGGCACCGCCCTAGCCATAAACTGGACCTCCGCCTTGAGCACCTCCGTTGGTGCTCTCAGCGGCTCCGTAGGGTCGCTTCTCGCAAACCAGATTGTTCACGCCGAGAACATGGGCGGTGCGATCGGCGGGCAGCTCGCGGGGGCCGTTGGAGGGCTTATTGGGGTGGCCGTGGCCGGCGCCAGTCTCGCACTTAACCTGGTGCTGCCGGGCATCGGCGCCTTCCTCGGCACACTGCTCGGCACGATCGTCGGCGATTGGGCCGGCGGCAGTTCAACTCCGCTAGCGACAAATGTAGTGAGCCAGGGCGAGCGCTTCTACTCCACCAGCCTGAACCACGTGCAGGACGGTGGCGATGCTAGCGTGTCGGCTGCGATGGGTAACGCCGCCATCGGCATGGCCAACGCCTATTTGTCGGCGGTGGATGGCGTTGGCATGACGGGAATCGCTACGACCCTGATCGGTTATGCCGTCGTCAGCAATAACACGGGCGTGATCTATCGGGCTTCCCTCGACAGCAGCACGCAGAACTTCAATAACCTAGCCTCGGCCGACGAGGTGACGCGTTGGCTGGCCGTAAACTTGCTCCAAGGCACCGAGGCGATCGGCGGCAATCTGCTGCTGAAGCGCGCTCACCACAACGGCAATGTCGCGGATATGCTGACGCTGGCGGGCGACCTTCAGGTGGCGCAGGACTATGAGCGCTATCTGGACAATCGCGAGGTCATCAACGCGCTGATCGCGGCCAATCCGAACACCGCCTTCACCGAAGGCTGGGCGGCGACGTTCGCGCGCGTTCAGGACCTTGGGCTGAGCCACTACGGTGCCGTGGATTTTCTGGGCGGCATGGTGACCGGTTATCTCGACTCCATCCGCAAGGCGGGGCTTAGCTTCAGCCTGGCGGATTTGTCCGTGAAGCACGGCGGCGACGGTAGCGTCACGATCGCCATTCACGTCCCCGGTAATGTCGACATTCCCGGCGCGCTGTCGGTGTTCGCGAGCCACACCGACGTGGTGGTCGATGCGACTGGCAAAACGGTCGAGTTCGTCTTCGCTGACGGGCTCGCGGCCGGGAGCTTTCATGGCCCGGCGTCATCGACGATCGTTAACGGCGTCCAGGTGGTAACCGGGTCGAACGGCAACAACATTTGGTTCGGTCGCGACGATATGCCGAACAGTTTCAGCGGCTCGGCGACGAGCCAGAACGTCGCGGTCGGCGGCGCGTTGAATGACTCCATCGCGGGTGGCGCAGGCGCGGACTTCTTGGACGGCGGCGCCGGCAATGACACCCTTTTCGGTGGCCAGGGTAACGACGTCCTGCGGGGCGGCAAAGGGAGTGACAGCCTCAACGGCTGGCTAGGCAACGATACTTACGTCTTCAGCCGGGGCGATGAGACCGATACTATCTTCGACCACGTGGTCGTGTCAGGAACAGTGGTTGGCCATATTGACGGCGGCCTCGATACCCTAGCCTTCGCTTCGGGCATCAGGCCATCTGACATTGTCTTCCAGCTTTCGGGCAACGATTTCATCGTTGGCATCAAGGACCCGGCCAACCCGAGTTTGTCGCTCGCTCAGATGACCGATCGCATTACGCTGCAAAATTGGCTCGACCCGCTCGACCGCATTGAAAAGCTCGTTTTTGCCGACGGCACGACGCTTGACTTCTCGCCTCGAGCTGGTTTGGCGGCGGGCTTTGCGACAATTGATACAGCCGGTTCGACGAGCCTGATGCAGATCGGGACCAATTACTACTTCTACGCCGATGGCATCGGACCAATGTTGAAATACGGCGGCGTGCCGTTCACGTCCGACATGCTGGAAGGCCGCACGCTCCTTGGCGTAGAGCAGACCTCATTCGGCTACGAGCTCGCGATCCGCCTGCCTGGTGCTGACCAGTATACCGTCTGGAACACCGACAGCAGCGGCAATGTCGTCGGCAACGGCACCGGCGGCGTCGTGCAGGGAAACAGCACGGAGCTAATGTCGCTCGAGCCGAGCTTCCACCAAGATTTGAACGGCGACGGAGCGATCGGCGTGCCACCGGTTGAAGAAGCCGGGTCAACTATCCTGATGCTGTCCAACAACAACTATTACCTCAACAGCAAGACCACTGGCACCGGACCGGTCCTGAAGTATCAGGGTTCGCCGGTGATGGCCGCCAATTGGGGCGCGTGGTCTGTCATTGCTGCAGAGCAGGTTTCGGGTGGTGGCTACGACGTCGTCTGGAAGAGTTCAACGAGCGCGCCGCACTATTCTGTCTGGAGTACAGATAGCGACGGTAACTTCCTCACCACACTAGCCGCCGCTCCTGAAGTGCTTGGCAACGATGCCTCGCTCCTAGCGCTGGAACCGGTGCTCCATCAAGACCTCAATGGTGACGGCACGATCGGCGTCCCCACGACGATAGAGGCGCTCGGATCGACTAGCTTGGTTCTTTCGGCGAACAATTACTATCTTATCGGCTTGAGCACGGGGACTGGGCCGATTCTGAAATATCAAGGCTCATCGGTGCTTGCTTCGGCTTGGGGCGCATGGACTGTCATAGCCGCCGAGCAAGTGACAGGCGGCGGCTATGACGTCGTCTGGAAGCATTCAAGCGGGCAATTCTCGGTGTGGAGCACGGATAGCAACGGAGCGTACCTTTCGACCCTTGCGTCCGCTCCCCAAGTCTCGGGAACAGACCCTTCACTTCAGGCGCTAGAGCCGACATTCCACCAAGATCTCAATGGCGATGGCATCCTCGGCATCGTCCCGATGGAAACCTTTGGATCGACGGGGGCAGTCCTGTATGGCGGCTACTATTACCTGAACAGCCTCAGCACCGGCACCGGCCCACTCCTGAAGTATCAGGGCTCTGCAGTAATCGCCGCGAACTATGGTGCGTACAAGGTCTTTGCCGCTGAGCAGATGTCGGATGGCGGTTATGCCGTCGCTTGGAAGGACGCCTCGTCCGGTTACTATTCGATCTGGAACACAGACGCTAACGGCAATTTTGTGAAGACTCTTGCGGCTGCCCCTGAGGTCCTTGGCAATGATTTGTCTCTTAAGGCACTCGAAACAGTTTTCCATCAGGATCTTAATAGCGATGGCACCATTGGTGTACCTTCCATCGAATTGAATGGCGCGACCAGCACGGTCCTCTATGGCGGCTATTACTACATGCTCAGCACCAGCTCGGGTGCCGGCCCGATGCTGAAGTATCAGGGCTCTGCGGTAATTGCCGCCAACTATGGAGCCTACTCGGTCATCGCTGCTGAACAGGTGTCAGGCGGGGGCTATGACGTCGCCTGGAAGAACTCCTCGACCGGAAAGTTTTCGATCTGGAGCACAGACAGCAACGGTAACTTCCTGACAACGCTCGCCGCTGCTCCTGAAGTGAGTGGAAACGACCCCTCTCTGAAAGCGCTTGAAGCCACTTTCCACCAGGATCTCAATGGCGACGGCGTGATCGGTGCTTCTCCTGTCGTGCTTGACCTCGATGGCAACGGCGTCAATCTCGTAAGCTTGTCCAACTCGTCCGCTTCCTTCGATATGGACGGCCAAGGTGATCCCGCACATACGGCCTGGATATCGGGCGGCGATGGCCTGCTCGCCATTGATCTCGGTGCCAATGGCTGCGCTGGCCCAGACGGCGCGATCAATCAAGCCAAGGAAATCGTATTCACGGCTTGGGCGCCGGGCACGACCTCCGACATGGCTGCGCTGGCGCAGGTGTTTGATACCAATCATAACAGCCTACTCGATGCCGGCGACAGCCGCTGGAGTGACTTCCGGATTTGGCAGGACGCGAATGGCGACGGCATTTCGCAAGCGGGCGAACTCAAGAGCTTGGATGCGATCGGCATCGTCTCGATCGGGCTCGATCCAAAAGGCCCGTTGCAGACCTTTGCCGATGGCTCAATCATCAGCGGCTTGGCAAACTTCGCATGGAAGGACGGCACGGTTGGCACAGCTGGGGATGTCTCTCTCGCTTATGAAGCTGGAAGTTCGGCCGTCCACCAACTCTCTCAGCTGGCGGCCGACGAATTGCATGGGGCTGGCGCTCACGTTCCAGCGCTCGGGGAAGGCTTTGCCTTTGCTGTCAACTCAAGCGCGTCGATGGATGTTGATCACCTAGCATCCCACGTGATGAGCCAGCTTGGATGGCACGTGGCATAAGAGGGTTGGGGGACTCATTGACTGCGATCGAGCGTGATCACCTTGCATCGAGGAGACGACTTCGATGCAGGTGATCTTGTGCTCGCCGCCTTTTGACGCGTCTCAAACACACAACGCGCCAATCTCGACGGCGACCAGGTCGATTCCGATACGAGATGTTATGGAACATTTCCCTAAGAGCCGCATTGGCGGTCCGAGACCGCACTTCAGCGACTACCGCAATTATCCAACCAGCTTCAAGCCAGCATCACCGGTAATAGGAAAACCCAAGCGCAGCCACCCTCGTCGTTCATCGCGGACTGCCCCCTTAGTCCCGAGTGAAGCCCGCGCAGAGCCAGCCGATCAACCAGAAGCCGGAGAATGAAAGAGCCGCGCTAATCAACGTGATTGCCAACCCGATGAAAAACGGCTGCACCGCATTTTCGAGCATAGCAGGCGGCCCCGCCTTTGCCGCCCTCAAAACCGTCTCTAGGGAGTCTCCGTAGAAGTAGTATCCCCCACAGCCGGAGTCTTCATAGTCGATCTTGCTTTGATCGTAAGGTTTCATCTTGAAGGGGCGCTTATCGCGGACCAAACCTGCTATGCAACTGCGGCAGATCAAGGAAGCAGAACGGTCGCTAAGTGCTTAGGCTGGCTCCGGCATCGGACGGGACTCCCTGGCGCCGCAGAGTGAAGCAAACTCACTCCCTTGAAACGATCGCCGCACCTACTGCGGAAGGCGCGTTTAGTGGAGACTGGGGCGCATCGAAGCGAGTGGCTGCCTTCTCCCGGCCTGCAACCAACCACTGATTAGGCGGTGCTTTCACAGGATGGTTCCAGCTTCGACGAAGTGCGTAGTGCACCCGCGGAACCCCTAGCCGCGCAGGACGTTAGAGAGGGTTCGGGCCACGGGGGTTTTGCCCAATGTCCCTTGTTGAACAGGCTGGCTCGTATCGGGCCGTCCTTCTCTCCCACCGAGAGCACCTTTATGTCGAATGTCGAAGAATTTCCGCTGGCTGCTCGTCGCCCAACGGAGTTCGAAGCGTTGGTCGCGGCTGGACACGCGGCCCTCGATGCCATTCCTGGGGCGGTGTACGTCTGTGACGCGGAAGGATGGCTCGTTGCTTACAACAGCGAGGCCGTGGACCTGTGGGGACGAACACCAGACGCTGCCACGAAAGAGCGCTTCTGCGGTTCGCATCAACTGTATCTGATGAATGGAACGCCGCTCGCCCATAGCGACTGCCTTATGGCCACGGCGGTGCGTCTCGGCAGGCCTACGCGCAATGCCGAAGTCATCATGGCGCGGCCGGATGGGTCCCGCTTTACGGCCTTGGTGAACATCCGTGCGTTGCGCGACCACTCCGGCCGCATTCAAGGCGCTATCAACTGTTTCCAGGACATCACGGGACGCAAGCAGATCGAAGAGGAAGTTCGTCGGACGACAAAGGATTTGGAGGACTTCTTCGACAACGGCGCCGTCGGCCTGCATATCGTCAGCAGCGCGGGCATTATCCTCCGCGCCAACAAAGCTGAACTTGATATGCTTGGGTACAGGCCTGAGGAGTACATCGGCCGTCACGTTGCGGAGTTTCATGCCGACGCTCCGGTCATCGGCGATATCCTTCAGCGGCTTTCGTGCGGCGAGCCGCTCGACCGCTATCCTGCCCGGCTGCGAGCGCGTGATGGCTCCTTGAAGCATGTGCTGATCACGTCCAACAGCCGCTTTGTGGATGGCAAGTTCGTCAACACGCGCTGCTTCACCATTGACGTGACGAACTTGCATGCTGCTGAAGACGCACGCCGAGCCAGTGAAGCCCGGTTGGCCGCAACTTATGAGGCCGCCAGCGTCGGCATCTCAGAGACTGACGAGAATGGGCACTTCTTGCGAGTGAACGATTCCCTCTGCCGCATCACGGAGCGCTCGCGCGACGAGCTGCTGCGGATGTCCTTCTTCGACTACACCCATCCGGATGACCAGACCGAGGATGCGGAACTCTACACGCGGCAGGTCCGCGGCGACATAGAGAGCTACACCGTTCGCAAGCGCGCCCTGCGGCCCGACGGCTCCGTGCGCCATCTCGATATCTTTAGTTCATCGGTGCGCAATTCGGAAGGTCGCTTCCTTTACGGCGTGCGTGTCGCCCAGGATGTCACCGCCACCAAACAGCTGGAGGATCGCTTGCGCGAAGGGGAGCAGCGCATGCGCGATCTCCTCGAGGCGCTGCCCGCAGCCATCTATACGACCGACGCAGAGGGCCGAATCAATTTCTTTAATCGGGCCGCGATCGAGATGGCCGGGAGAACGCCGCAGCCCGGCGACGAGTGGTGCGTAACCTGGAAACTCTATTGGCCTGATGGCTCTCCGCTGCCGCACAACGAATGCCCAATGGCCGTCGCGCTGCGCGAAAACCGACCGGTTCGTGGTGCCGAAGCGGTGGCCGAGCGCCCGGACGGCGGGCGCGTGCCGTTCATTCCCTATCCGACGCCGCTGCGCGACGCGGCCGGTAACCTGGTCGGCGCTATCAACATGCTCGTCGACATCAGCGAACGAAAGCGGGCTGAGAACGCCCAAAAGGTGCTCATCGACGAGCTGAACCATCGGGTGAAAAACACCTTGGCCACAGTGCAGTCCCTCGCGAGCCAGACTGCTCGTCATGCCGCAGACCTTGACGAGTTTCTGCCGACGTTCACGGGACGACTCCTTGCGCTCGCCCGCGCGCATGACCTGCTCACCAAGCGAAACTGGCAGGATGCTCCGTTCGAAAAGCTGGTGCACGACATCGTCGCCTCTGTTTCGGGCGGAGGGATGGTGACAGCGGGGCCACACGTCGATCTGGACGCGCGCACGGCGCTAAACATCACCATGGTCCTCAATGAGCTTCTGACCAATGCCGCGAAATATGGCGCACTCTCAGTGCCAGAGGGATCGGTGTCGCTCACCTGGCGGTTCGGCGCCGGTGAGCGGCCGCAAAGCGTGCTGGAATGCGAATGGCGCGAACGTGGGGGACCGCCGGTCACGCCGCCCAAGCGGCGCGGATTCGGCACGCGGTTGATGGAGCGTTGCGTAGAGCATGATCTTGCCGGGGAGTTCGATCTGGTGTTCGAGCCGGAGGGGATCCGCTGCCGCGTGGTGTTTCCCATCAAGGTTCCGGTGTCCAATGGCTGAGGTGTCTGGCGCCAGGGTTTTCCTCGTCGAGGATGAAGGGCTGGTCGCCCTCATGCTCGAAGACATGCTCGAAGAATTGGGATTGAAGGTGGTGGCCTCGGCTGCCCAAGTGAAAAAAGCCTGCGAGCTCGCGACCACGGAATCGTTCGATTTGGCGCTGCTTGATGTGAACCTTGCTGGCGACTTTGTTTTTCCGGTGGCTCGCATCTTACGCGACCGGAGGATTCCCTTCCTCTTCAGCACGGGCTACGGCGGACCACCGCTTGAGGAGGAGTTCAGAAATGCGCCCACCATTGGGAAGCCGTTCTCCGTAGATCAATTGAGCGAGAAATTGCGGACGCTTTTGCCGGGTCTCTAGTCATGGGCATTCACCCTGCTCGCGCTGCCACTGCTGGGCGCAGCATGATCCTGCTGGCGGCATTCATCCGGCTGCTCGCGGAACCGCTTTGCGTCTTCTTGGCTCATGGGCCGAAATGCCACAACGTCGCTTGAGCGTCCACTCCGTCAGGGTTGGGCACGCGGTGGCGGCTCGAACTGCTCAATCTTCGCGTTGCCCCGCCATAACTCAACGGCGTGACCATCAACAAGCTGCTTGGCGCGCTGGCGTGCGCTGTCCTCGTCTTCACAGAGGAGGTCGATCCGGCTGGTAATGTGACCGTCTTTGTCGACGATATATGCTCGGTATTCTTCCACCTTGCGCTCTGGTCTGTGCCGTCCCGAGGGCATTTTAGAACACTTCAAAACTTGGCGTCCAGACCCTACCCACCAGGGGGGGCCCGCCCTGGTGCCAAACGCAGCCCGACAAGGCTGTTTGGCGGGAGTTCTCACGCTCCGCCTGTCATCTCACCTGATTAACAAATCCATCCCCATCAGGGGCGCCTCGGCGCGCTGGAACGTTTGGTGCCGCGGCGCGTCCTGAAGGCATCGATCCTGTTGCCTGTGATCGACCGATGGACACAGTAGTTGCCTATGCGATCTCGGCCTTTATCGTCGGCTTTGGCATCGGGATCTTCATTGCCGGTCTAAACTCTGGCGCGCCAGCTTTCTGGGCCTGCGTCGCCCTGATACCCGTTGCGATCGGGCTCCTGAGCGCTTTCGGTCCCAAATAGGAAATCCATCTCCCCTTCAAGGGGCGCTTCCGTGCGCCAGGGACTGTTGGGACCGTTGACCCCACTTACCTGATCAAATTGCCTACTGCCATAATACGCGCCCTCGGCTGATCGACGCCGGCAGAGAAACGGCCCCAGCAAAATCACGATGGTGCTGGGGCCGCTGGAGTGCCTGGCGGTAATGGGAAACGCCAAGGTGGTTCGAGCCTAGGAAAAACCGGCAATCAGTTCTGTCCGCTTTTGCACACACCGGGTATAGTTCCCGTTCGGGAACGGACCGACCGCAATGAAAGACATGCAGGCTCAGTTGGAAAAGCTCCGCACGGATGCGGCGGAATGCGCCCTCATCCGCGATTTGGCCAGCGATGCTAAGAAGCGAGAACTCTTCAGCCGGCTGGCGGATCACCTGAGCGGGCTCGCCGCCGAAGTCGAGCGCGCGATTGCGGAGGGTGTGAAGAGCAAAGGATGACTGGCGGCTGGGGCGGCCTTTCGAAGATCCGATAGACCTAGGCGGGGCTCCCAAGCTGGTGACCCGCTAGACGTCGGCGAGTGCAGGAAAGGCCCGCCAGAAAGAGGCCGCCAATTGGGGCGGCCTTAGTTCATCTTCCGGCGGAGGTTCCGGATGATCTCTCGCAAGTCGTTGGCGTACTCCTCAACGATCCGACGAGCCTCCTCCAAGAGAGAGGGCTTGGCCTCTTTCTCCTCGCTCTGTTCCTCGGGCTTGGTCATGGCCCAGTGGTGCAACTAGCTTAAAAGAGGCCCGTTGACTTGAATCAAGGAGTGACCTTACTCCGTTTACCGCAACTCCGGTGAGGTAAGCCAATCGCTGAGATGGGCGCCGGTCTCAGCTAAGCGTGCCCTCCTTAGGAGCCCCTCGCGCTCACTTCCGGCGGGCAATTGGTCGGCCAGTGCTTTCAGCTTGGCGGCCTGTTCGGCCAATCGTTCTTCAAGGGTTCGAGTTTGCTTCACTCTTCGGCGGCGCTGTGTCATGGCGCGTTCCTCAGCCTTTTACGACGACTCCGCAACGGTATTGGGCAGTTTCAGTTCCTAACATGAACCAGGCCGCGCCTCGGGAAGCCAGGCCTGCGTCGCTAGTGCTCAGAAGGGGCTCTCCCTTTGGGCTTTGCGCGCCATCTCCATCCACTCTCCTGCGAGCTTCAGCCAAGCCGCCTTATCGACCTCGCTCGTGGCCTTCCCTGCCTCGTCTAGGCAGTCCTGCGCTTGCTGGACGTATCTTGCAAAATCAGCTTCGCTCATCGCGATCAACGCGACCCCGAAAGGAAGGTGCCTACAAAAGTAAGCCGCAGGCGCTGCCTTGCGACATATCCCGCGGCCGGTGCCGCGACGAACCGCGCAAGCATCGCGATGCAGGACGCGCATGCCAAGTGCCCTTAGCTCGATCCCAAACCGCTAAACGCCTCGCGATCGCAGGCGAAATGCTCTTTCGTTGGCGAGTTAGAGTTAGCCCCCTCGATTGCCGCCTACACGCCGCACCAGGGGGTATCTTACGAGGAACGACTCTCCGGCCGAGGATATTAAGATTTTGGTCTGTGGCGCGATACCTGGACCACTCCAGCTTCGCGACATCCACCCGGGACGGCCCATCGTTCGAACGCGCGTTTGGCGATGGGTCGGCTCTCGCATGGCCTTTATCGTAGGAACTACCAGCAAGCGACTGGATTGGTGCCGTGCTCCGGCTCAAAGCCCCCCTTGGTGCCGGAGCGTTCCAACGGCCCCAGCCGCCGCCAAACGCTGGGGCCGTTTTTTGTCGATCGACCACCGCCGCCAAGTTTGCCTGTGCCATAGCAACGATGGTCGCGCAGGAGAATCGTATTGGCAGCTTTCCGCACCTGGAAAATGCCATGCAGTATATTGCATATGCGGTCGATTTGTTCGGCATTGCTCGCGCAGTTTACGAGATCGATTGCCAGACAGACAAAGACGCGGAAGATCGGGCCGAAAAATTTCTAGATCCGCACCCTGTTGTAGAGGTGTGGGACGGTCCCCGCAGGGTTGTCCGGCTAGCGCGCGATAGCTCGAACTGACCGGTCAAGCCGCATCGGCCGCCGATTTCACGCGGGCGGGCCGCTGCCGGTTTGAGAGGGCTGCTTCTCCGCAGGCGAAGAAGTAAGCGACCGTAGCACTTGTTCAGCTTTCTCCTTGGTCAAACTGGCCGCCCAGGCGGTCCCGATCAATGCTGGGCCCTTGCGTTCTCGATCGTAGACCATCCAACCGTTGCCTCCGATTCGAACCAAAAATCGGCTCTGCGATGGAACTTCGTCACTCAATGAAGCATGCTCCCGATTGCACCTAGCAGGGAGGACATTCATCTTTGAAGCGTCATTCACGTATGTGAATCGCATCGGGAAAATATGGCAATGCGCCAAGTTTTCCCTGGTGGAAATAATCAGGGGTCGGCGTGGCTCATGTCGGAACCGGGGTGCGTTGTTCGTCTTGAATCGTGCAACAACGTTCCGGAGTTCCGCGTTATGGCCCCTCGCGCCAACTGGAAAGGCTTCCTGCGCCTGTCCCTCGTCACCTGCCCCGTGGCGCTCTATCCGGCTACATCCGAGAGCGAGAAGGTCTCATTCAATCAGCTCAACCGGCAGACCGGCCACCGCATCAAATACCTGAAGGTGGACGCCGATACCGGCGACGAGGTGCCAAATGATGACATCGTTAAGGGCTACGAGCTCGAGAAGGGCCAGTACATCGAGGTATCGAAAGAAGAGCTCGAGGAGATCGCGCTGGAGTCCACGCGGACCATCGAGATTGACGAGTTCGTCGACAGGTCCGACATTGACCCGCGCTACCTGATCCGCCCCTACTACATCCGGCCTGACGGGAAGGTTGGCCACGATGCCTTCGCGGTGATCCGCGAGACCATCCGCGAGATGGACAAGGTCGCGATCGGACGGGTCGTGCTGACCAACCGCGAGCACATCATCGCGCTTGAGCCAATGGACAAGGGACTTGTCGGCACGCTGCTGCGCTATCCTTACGAGGTGCGCAGCGAGCAGGAGTATTTTGACGAGATCCAAGACGTAAAAGTCACAAAGGACATGCTCGACCTAGCCAAGCACATCGTGAACCAGAAGGCCGGACGGTTCGATCCCGAGAAGTTCGAGGACCACTATGAGACCGCGCTGATCGACCTGATCAATCAGAAGCGTGCCGGCAAGGTTATCCAACCCAAGGAGAGGCCGAAGGGCGAGAACGTCGTCGACCTGATGGAGGCGCTGCGGCGGAGCGTTGGCAAGGAGGCCCCTGCGAAGGCAGACAAGCCTGCCAAGAAGCCCAGGAAGGCGGCGGCAGGCCAGAAGGAGATGCTGATGCCGATCGCGGGCAAGAAGGCGGCCGTCAAGGAGTCGTCCGCGAAGAAGTCCGCGGCGGGGGCGCGGCGGAAATCAGCGTGAAGCATCCGGTGACGCTAGATGGACGCTACTTCGTCGTCCGTGGTCGCCTTTGGAGAATGGCCAACCCGAATCTCGGAGAGGATGAGCGCTCCGGGCTGGTGAAGCGGTTGATGGCGGCCAGGCGGGCGGTCCGCGACGCGAAGGCGGACAAAAACCTGGAAGGCGAAGTGGCCGCGCATCGCAACGTGGATCAGGTCAAGCAAGCGCTGGGGGAGCGGGGGCCGGTCTGGTGGAAAGATGGCGCCCCGGACTTCAATCGGCATATGGCAAAAAATACGCCTTATGCCGCGTGGTACGCCAACATCCAGGCCAGTCTCACTGGCCCTCGTCAGAGCACTCTGGACACGAGTCGCCAATTGAATCGAGGACATCGTTGATCTCCGCCACGGCTTGATCCGCGGAGACGCCGTGTGGTGGATCGTGGCGGGCGAGCTCGAAAGCGCGGTGGCGGGCGTGAGGGTCCGCCCGGTCTTGAGCCCAACCGTGCTCCTCGCATTCGTGAATGGCGCCGGCCTCCTGCAGCACGGAGAGCGCCCAGCCTCTCAGGGTCCTGATCGCCGGCCGCCGTTCCTTCGTCATCAGCATCGAAATCACTCCTGCCGGGACGAATCCTTCCGCCCGCCTGCTCGTTCCAGCCGGTTAGCACGGGTCTGGGATTCAAAATCGGTAGGGCTACGGCTTGTCCACGTGTTCCGCGGGGCCTGTGCAGAACGTTACGTTCCGGAAGCGGCGTCTTCCTTCACCCCGCGCGCGACGATCCGCAGCGTCCCAACCGGCTGGGGCCGCTGCAGCTTCAAGGCTTCGTCCGCTGGGGCCGTCATCCATGTCTCCACCTCGTCGGGCGTTCTCAGGATCACAGGCATCGCCTTGGGATGGATAGCGCCCACTTCGGCGTTCGCATCCGTCGTCAGGAACGCGTATACGTCGTTGGTGGTCTCCCCTTCCTTGACCTTTCTGACGGAGGTCCAGTTGGTCCAAATGCCGGCGAAACAGGCGAGTGGTCGCGTCTCGTCCAGCGCAAACCAGATGTCTCCGCCTTCCGCCTTGTTGAACTCGCTGAACGAGTTGAACGGCACCAAGCAGCGATTCTCGAGGCCGAGCCAGCGCGTCCAGTGCTTCCCTGCCAGGACCGATGGAGATTTGGCTGGATCCGCAAAGGCCATGCCAGCGGAGTATTTCACGCAGAGAGCGCTGCAGGCGGGCGCAAGGAGGACTATCGGGTGGGTGGCACCTTCCATCCATAGGACTGGCGCGGGATCTGGCCAGTAATGTCGACGTCCTTTTCGTCAGAGAGGCGCCAAGCCGCTACTCCGAAGCAGATGGTCAGGACCACGGCGGTTGTTAGCAGCAGAATCGATAGAAACTGGCTCACATCTACACCCCTGAACGCGACGCATGGGCGAGCGACCATGGAACTTCGATTCGGAAAATGCAGATGCGTTGACCTAACGGCAGAATTTCCCCAAGCTTCTGCTACCCGGCCGAACTTAAGTGCTGGAGGGGACCATTAGGGCTGGCGCAAACCGTTCCGAGAATGTTGCGGCCTTTGCATCCCGCGCTGCAGAAAGGGCGGCCGAAATAAACGATGAAAATCCAATCGTTGCTACAGCCACGAGCACTACGCCGAAAATCAGGCTACGCATCTAACCCTCCTTCAGGGGCGGCAATCGTTCTCAGTATGGGATCGCATTGTTTCAACACCGCTTCGTGCGCGACCAAAATGGCTTCGTGTGGAGGAAGCGGTCGGATGAAACGGAGCGTGAGATTTACGGATCGCTCAATCTGAACAAGCTCGCGACGCGGAGCTCAGCGTTTGCGCATTGCAACAAGACGGGTGCCAGACACGCCGCGGCTGGAGCTAGCCATTTCTCGGACTTCGGCGCGTCTTGGGAAGTCATCGCCGCCATTGGGGGTGAGCTTCGAATGCGTTCGGTAGCCGAGGAATAGTGGTCGGAAAATTCACGGCGTCGAGCTGATCGGGCTACGCCAGCCGATTGCACTGGCCCAGTTCAAGCCTGCCCTGGCGATGAACGCCGACATCCTCGCTCGCTATGCCGCCAACCGATTGCGCGTGGTCCGGCAGGCCCGCTACTCTTTGGCGAGCGAGAATTGCATCGATCTGGTGCTGTTCCTCAACGGGCTTCCGGTCGCGACTGCTGAACTGAAGACGGACTTCACCCAGAGCATCGACGACGCCATCGACCAGTATAGGTTCGACCGCAACCCGCGACCGAAGGGCCAAGGCGTCGAGCCGCTGCTGAACTTCCTCAGCGGTGCCCTGGTCCATTTCGCCGTCAGCAACAGCGAAGTCCACATGACGACGCAGCTTGCCGGTCCAGCAACCGCCTTTCTGCCCTTCAACAAGGGCGATCATGGGGCGAAGGGCAACCCGCCCAATCTGGCTGGCCACCGCACCAGCTACCTGTGGGAGGAGGTATGGCAACGGGATAGCTGGCTGGAGATCATTGGCCGCTATCTCGTCACCCGGCGGGACGACAAGAAGAAGATCGCCAGCATCACGTTCCCGCGTTACCACCAGCTTGACGCGACGCGAAAGCTACAGACCAAGGTTCTGGAGGAGGGGGCGGGCGGCAAATTCCTCATCCAGCACTCGGCCGGTTCCGGCAAGACCAACTCCATCGCTTGGTCTGCACACTTCCTTGCCGATCTCCACGACGCGAAGAACGAGAAGCTGTTCTCCACCGTCATCGTCATTTCCGACCGCAACGTGATCGATGCCCAGCTTCAGGACGCGCTGTTCGACTTCCAGCGCACCACCGGAGTGGTCGCCACGATCAAGTCCGAAGGGGCGAGCAAGAGCGGGCAGCTTGCGGAGGCATTGGCGGCGGGCAAAAAGATCATCGTCTGCACCATCCAGACCTTTCCCTTCGCCCTGGAGGAAGTCCGCAGGCTTGCGGCCACCGAGGGCAAGCGGTTCGCCGTGATCGCCGACGAGGCGCACTCATCGCAGACCGGCGAAGCCGCCGCGAAACTCAAGCAGGTGCTATCACCCGAGGAGCTGGCCGAGCTGGGAGACGGTGGCGAAGTCAGCACCGAGGATATGCTGGCCGCTCAGATGGCGGCTCGCGCCAACGACAAGGGCATCACCTACGTCGCCTTCACCGCTACCCCGAAGGCCAAGACGCTGCAACTGTTCGGGCGTCCTCCAAAGCCCGATCAGCCGGTTGGTGACGACAACCTCCCGGCGCCGTTTCATGTCTACTCGATGCGCCAGGCCATCGAGGAAGGCTTCATCCTCGACGTGCTGAAGAACTACACACCTTACCGCCTGGCCTTCCGCCTCGCCAACAATGGGAAGGAATGGGACGACAAGGAGGTCGAGCGCGATGCGGCGCTGAAGGGGATAATGCGCTGGGTGCGGCTCCACCCCTACAACATCAGCCAGAAAGTTCAGATCGTCGTCGAGCACTTCCGTGAGACCGTCGCGCCGCTGCTGGAAGGCCGCGCGAAGGCCATGGTGGTGCTTGGGAGTCGCCTTGAGGCAGTGCGCTGGCAGCTCGCCATCGAGAAATACATCAAGTCTCGTGGCTACAAGATCGGGACGCTGGTTGCCTTCTCCGGGGAGGTGGATGACAGCCAGTCCGGCTCCGATCCTTTCACCGAGACCAGCAAGGTGCTCAACCCCGGCCTGAACGGGCGCGACATCCGCGACGCCTTCAAAGGCGACGAGTTCCAGATCCTCCTGGTCGCGAACAAGTTTCAGACCGGGTTCGACCAACCCCTGCTCTGCGGCATGTATGTGGATCGGCGTCTGGCAGGCATCCAGGCAGTGCAGACGCTGTCGCAGCTCAACCGTGCTTACCCCGGCAAGGACACGACCTACGTGCTGGACTTCGTAAACAGCTCGGAAGAGGTGCTCGCAGCCTTCAAGACCTACTACTAAAGCGCCGAACTTGAAGGTGTGACTGATCCGAACCTGATCTACGACCTGCGGGCTAAGCTGGATGCGTCAGGGCACTACGACGAATTCGAGGTAGATCGCGTCGCGGCGGTCGAGATGAACTCTAAGGCCAAGCAGGGTGACCTGATCGCCGCCCTTGAGCCGGTGGTGGACCGGCTCCTGAAACGGTTCAAGCAGGCGCAGGAGAGGCTAAGGGCAGCACAAGCGACGAACGATGCCAAGGCTATGGTCGGCGGCTCGCCGCAACAAAGGCAGGGTGCCGGGTGGTTCGGCTTTCGCCCGAAATCGACGATCTCATTTCCATTGCTCGGCTGGAAAAGCGCATCCGCGAACTGCTATGGCATCACGACAAGCCCGATAACATTTCGGCTGCGCGCACACTGGTTCGAGAACAGTCGCGGTTGCAGCTTGCCTACGAAAGGCGCCATGGCAAGCCGGCAGACACGAGGCGCATGCCATGATTGGTCCAACTCCCGAAGAGCGCCGTGCGATCGAAGCCAGGGTGTCGCCCCAGCGGCGAGCCGAGATCGAAGGCCTCGTCAAATCGCTGGCACCGGTGATCGGCGATTTCGTGCTGGCAGCAATCACGCCGCTGAAAGACCGGATCAAGGCACTCGAGTCGCGTCCCACACTGCAAATGCCGAGTTGTGCCGCCATCGCGATCTTGCGCTCACCGCATACGCGCGCCTTCTGCTTGCGCGCGGTGCAGACATTGATGGAGAAGAGTTTCGCGCGGACTTGTCGAAATACGCCGGCGAGCTGGAGGCGTGGCGGAGCAAGGCTATGGAGGGCTTGCGGCAATTTGTCGAGGCGATGATGGAGCGGCCGTCCGCGACGTTGCATTAACTGGGCGATCCTGGCTCTTAACGCGAGCTCGTAGCGGCGTTAGTCTGCTGTTCTGGGAAAAGCGGAAGTCGCGATTGCGTAGTTCGACTTCCGAATCTGACCCATTTGAGACATCCGCCGTCGGTAGAGGCGAACCGTCTGGATAATTGCGAGGGAGCTTTCGCGCCTTTCAAATGGCTGACGTGCAGCCTCAACTTCCCAAAGATGCTTGGGGTGCGACGATCTGCATCGAGCGCCAGGCCCTGCACCTGGTATCCTGACGCGTCCCCTCTCATTACCTCCGAGGCCCCCAAATGAGGCGGCGGGAGTTCATTGCGCGTTTCATGGTCGCGGCAACTCTCTTGCCTTGTGCGGCTTACGCAGAGGGCCGCGCCTTACCATTAATTGGCTATCTTGGCTTCGACTCGGCCGAGAAAAGTAAGGATTTGCTGATCGCCTTCCGCGATGCTCTCCGCACAAAGGGCTTTGTTGAAGGCCAGAACGTCGTAATCGAATATCGTTTCGCTGATGGCAAATATGATCGCTTCCCAGAATTGATTGCAAGTCTCATTCAGGCTCGCGTTCAATTGATTGTCGCCGCAACTGGTACCAACGGCGTCATGGCGACCACGGCCGCGACGAAGACAATTCCAATCGTGTTTGCAATTGCCATGGACCCGGTGCACCTCGGCGTGGTTTCCAGTTTGAACAGGCCGGGAGGTAACGCGACTGGCGTGAGCATGTACACTCCGCAACTCACCGCCAAGCGACTTGAATTGTTGACTGAGGTGACGCCTGGAGGCGGTACAATCGCCATGCTTGTAAACCCGACGAATCCTAACGCGAATTTTGTAGTGTCGGATGCTGAAGTTGCGGCCAAGTCGCTCGGCCGAGAACTTCACGTGTTGAAGGCGAGCACGGACGAGCAAATTGCTGCTGCCTTCGACGAAGTCAGAAACCGAAGGTATGCAGCGCTTCTTGTCAGTCCAGATGCATTTTACATTGCACGCCGCGAACAACTCGCCGCGTTGTGCGAGCAGTATCGTATACCCGCAACTTATGAATGGTCATTTTTTGTCAAATCTGGCGGACTGATGAGTTATTCGCCTCGCATTACCGATGTTCAGCGTCAGCTTGCCAACTATACAGCGAAGATTTTGACCGGCGCTCTACCCGCTGACCTTCCCGTGGAGCAGCCAACCGTATTCGAGTTGGCGATCAATCTCAAAGCTGCAAAGAATATCGGCCTTACTATCCCGCCTAATCTCCTGGCGCTGGCCGACGAGGTGATCGAATAGACCCCTTCTGCTGCGCTGCACGAGACCGGAAGTGGCCCATCGCTACCGTTGGGGCGGTGCCGCTACATGTCGGCTCAGAGCGGTAGACCGGAAGTTTGCAGCGGAGTGCTAGACTGACGCTTTTGACCCGAAGCTGCCGTTGTAACAAGTGGCTCAAGGAGCGGCCGTCAGCTTGAGTTTAAATAAGATTCTCGGCGCCTTCTCGCATCTTTCATGGCAGCCTGTGTGCTCAATGGAAACCCATTGGCGGTCTATATTGCGTGCGGAGGGCGCCTCGTCGAGTACGCCATCCGCACCCGCAATAGGTCTCTTAGGAAGAGACGAGGCTTAAGCCTTCAGGTCCGTGATCCGCATGATTGCGACCACGTTCCCATCGTTGAACGCCTGCTCTTTTGTGTCCTTGTTGCAGGTCCAGACAAAGTTCTTCTTGGCCGTAAAGGTCTTTCCATCCTGCTCGAGCCGCATCTCACCTTCAGTGATATGGCAGATCATGGCATTCTCCATCGGGGGACCCATAGTCTTCGATCCCGGCTGCATAATGACATCGCGCATTGAGACGGTCTTAAAACTGGGGATCATGGATGGTGTCTCGCCATCGTAAGCGCGCACCACGACGCCTGGCCACGGCGTCGCATCCTTGTAGCCCGTGGTTTGAGCAGTGGCGGGCTTCATCATAGCCACCGAAGCCGCTGCCAACCCGATTCCCAATGCTGACCTTCGATCGATCTTGTTCATCGCTTTTCTCCAGAGGTTACGCGACAGCAGCCGCAGAAGCGGCGTGCGCATTTCGTGGAATGTGAGTGGTGGTGCGAAACCAAAAAAGGGTCGGTCTCTTCAGAGCGCGCGCCTGCCGATGGCATCCAATGCTGCTTGTCCGCCCCGAACGAAGATTTCGGCACGTCCCGCTTCAAGGGCAACTACATTCATGCGCGACTTAACGGCCTGAGAAACAGGTAGTTCCGCCCGGAAGATCCGATTGCCATCCCGTCCGAGGCGATGACTGCGGCTCCCAGGAATGTCGGGAGTTGGCCCATCCCGTCGGTTGGCGCAGTGCAGCGGCAGGTCTGGAACCGGGAGTAGAGCCGAAGTCATCGCCCCCTGTGCAGATCGGCCGTTGAGGTCGGCTGTTAGTGCAGTAGTCGGGCGATCTCTTACCGACGCTTTACGGCGGCGTGGGCTGGCGATGCTGATCTTTCAGCAGCGCGGGAAGCGAGCGCGAGCAAGCTCTGCTGGTCATAGCTCGCGCTCCATCGCTGGACGCTTGCGGTTCTTCACTTTGATCCAATAGCGACAGCGACCGTCCTCATAAGGACGGTCCCGCCGCTTGGACACCAGTCCCTCAAGCCCGATGTTGCAGGCCGCTCGAAACAGATCAGGCCCAAGCTCACCGCGTTCGAAGGGATTGACGAAGACACCTTCAGGCCGCCGCGCCAGCAGAGCGCTCCAAGTTCACCTTCCGCATCGACAAGGGCAGCATGCGGAGGTCATCACCGCCTTCGGCGAGAATATCAAACGCGCAGAACTGCACTTCGTGATCATGTTTGCGCGAGTGCAGCGCGTTGAAATCTGAGATGCCATCGACGCCCAGCACGACCGCTTCGCCGTCGAGCACGAAGTGCTTCTGGCGGACCTTACGAGCGGCTTCTACGATCCAAGGATAACGGCTGGCCCAATTGTAGCCTCCGCGCGTGATCAAGCGCACGCGGGCGCCGTCGCGCTCCAGACGGAGGCGGTAACCGTCGTATTTTACTTCGTGAAGCCAATCGGCGCCGTCCGGGACCGTGGTGCCCCTGGTCGGCAGGCAAAACTCAAATGAACGCATGCGGAAAAAATAGGTATTCCCGACCGTTTTGGCAGGTCGGCAGACCCGTAGATCGCATCTACGGGAAAATTTGTAGCGCTCTGAGCGGTAGTTATCCGGACTCCCCCCGGCACACCGATACCTTTAAGTAGACAGCGCCGGGGCTGGCATTTCATCCCGAACAAGATTGTAACCGGCAAGGGGTCGCTGTGAGGCGGCCCCTTTCGGTTTTGGTGTCTCGCGCAGATTAAGCTTGAGCAGCCGCACTTACGGACCGCTCCGAACTTCGGGCGGATTTCGCACTGCACAATTGGTTCCCATGGTCCTCCCTTGAGGCTTGGCTCCGAGGGCAAGATGGCGATCTATCTGCATCTACAGACCCACGGCATGGCGCCGAAAGAGGTTGCCTGCATCACCAAAGCATACGAGCAAACGTTGCATGCCCTCTCTGTCAAGGATCGCGACGACCCGCTAACGGAACTGATTGCGAAAACGATCATCAAAATCGCGCAGACCGGCATCAAAGACGCTTCCCACATTTCGGCTCTGGCGATCAGGGAACTCGAAATGCGCTAAGGCGCCCCCCGTGGGAAACCGAAACATTTCCGAGCCTCCGGGAGTTTGGTTCTCGGCTCGGGGCTTCGCAATCACGCGAGGCGCGCTATGACCCATTTACCGGCGGGCGACGCAGTTCTCACTGTCGCCATCATGGGCATCACCTTCCTCATTGAAGTGGCTTTTTTCGCCTGGATAGGGGTGTTCTGAATGCGCCGCCCCGGATGATTGATCGAGCAACGGCAGCACCGGCTTAAACGGCGTTTCGGATGGTAAGGGCGGGTGACAAGGTTGTAAGCCGCCCGTTAAGCCTTCCGATTGAACGGGAGGAGTAGCGCGAGGTATCTCTCTCTGACGGCTACTTCTTCAACAGTATCCCTAGTTCGCGCCATTCGCCTCACTGATCCTGCGTGACGGCCCAGCTCTGCTGCTATCTTCGATACGCCAGCGCGTGCCCGAGCGAGCCTGACCAATCGTCGGACTTCCTGCTCGTCCCATTGTTTTGGCTTCGGTGTTTTCGGTGCGGCGCTCAAGACCTGCCGACCCAAGTTGCCCACACTTGGGAAATTTACGGGTGGGTGCCTGCCACCAGGAGGCTCAGCCGGTGCGGCGGCTTTGGCGCGCGCGAGATGGGGGCGCGGCGTCCAAGTTCATCGCGCGAACTCTAATGGGATCGGTCTGGTGTCGTTGGCGCAGGAGGTCCGGTGTCAAGGGTAGATCGGACCTGCCGTATGCGAGCACCGGACCGCCGCTTTTGACCCGAAGCGGACTAAGCCGCCGATGTGCGAACTGCCTTGGTGAGGCGTCGCGCATCCAGCGCGGCGGCCGATTTATCCATAGACATAGAAGAAGCGCTGCGCTTCAATCGCCTTGCGGGCTAAAGCACTACTGGCAATTCCGGCGAGAGTGCCGATAGCCACCTCATAATATCCAAAGAGGAGGACAGTGAAATGCGCAGAGCACTGATGTTGGGCGCTGGCATTGCGCTCGCTTTATCAGCTTCCGCCTATTTCGCATTTGCGGAAGATGCGCCTAAAGACAACCAAGGATACACGACCCCGAAGACCGTCGTGATCGACCTCAGTAACGAAATTCCAAGCATGGCGGGTTGGCAACTGCGGTTGCGTGTTCTGAACATCGCGCCGGGCGGGCACATCGGACTACACAGCCACAAGGACCGGCCGGCCGTGGTCTATTTCCATCAAGGGACCGATGTCATCACAAACGAAGATGGCACTTCGAAAACATTCCACTCCGGCGACACCACCGCTGAAGGCGTCAACACAGTGCATTGGCACAAGAACGCCGGCAATGATGCTGTGGTGATTTACACTGCCGATCTGGTCAAAGCACCGGCGAAGTAAGCTGCAAGCCCACAACCGCAGCCGCTGCGCGGACTGCGAGCGCGAAGCAAGCCTCACGTTCAGTTCACCTGCCTCTGTTCTTTTCAGTGTCGCAATATATCGAACGCGGCTCAAGTCGTCGCCACTCTGTTGCCGCACCGCCCTACAAAGGCTTGATCTGCACCTTGCGGAACTTGATCGCTCCCGCGCCGTGTTGCAAGGCAATCGAGCCTTCATCGAACATTCCGTTCCGGAGTTCGGCCGTCTTCTTTCCGTTGAGCACGACCGTGATGTCGCGTCCCTTCGCTGTGATCTCGAACGTATTCCAATTGCCGCCGGCTTTCGGCATCGGATTGATCTCGATGTAACGTGTGATCGCGCCGGTGCCGTAACTTGGATCGGGCCGCTGGTCAAAGATATTTGCTTCGTAGCAGGTACGGTCGGTGATCTTCTTGGCATCGAGGCAGCGGAAATAAATGCCGCTGTTTGCATCATCGCTGGGCCAGAATTCGATGCGCAGCACGAAGTCCTTGTACGGCTTCTTGCTGACGAGATAACCGGCCTCTTTGTCTTCCATCTTGTCGGCAATCACCGTGCCGTCCGCCAGATGCCAATTGGATTTCCCGACCTGATCCCATTGTTCGAGGTCTTTGCCATCGAACAGCGTGATCCAGCCGGCTTCCTCACCTTTAGCCTGCGGCAGCGACTGACTCACGGTGAAACCCAAGGCGACGAGTGCAAGAGCGAATTGCAAAGAACGGAGTAACGTCTTTGGCATGATTGACTTCTCCTGGTCGGTCCGCCGATTGTCCTTCCGGTCGGTAGTCTTGATGATAGGGCCTTGCGTAAATTCTGGCTAGGCTCCTCGCTCACGCATTCAACGAAGATACGGGGGGCATCAATGGACTAAGGCTCCCTATGCTGAAGTTGGCGATGCGCAGGAGTCGCTCGCTGCCTTCGATGAGGTGCCCTCTTGGGGCGACGAGGCGCTGAAGCTGTGCGACCGCAGCATGCTCGTCGTGGACGCACTGCGCTGCCGATCGCGACGTAACGAATAAAGCCGGTCTCCTAATGCCGTCTGTTGGCCCTTAGCAGAACCGCGTACGAGCCACTGCTATGTCTGTTCTCCAGCCGACAATCGGACGTGACCGTGCATGTCCGCATCCGGTTTACGCAACATGACATTCAGCGCGTAATCCGCCATTGGCCGTTGCACGACTTCGCCTCGTCCACGGCACGCACCCAAACGTGGCGCCGCTTAAGGAATTGGTTACTGGTCACTGTCACCATTTGCATATAGGTCGCCGTTGTGCGGCAGCGCATTCTGAAAACAGTCTATTACTTCAACACGCCCGGTTGGCGGTCTCTTGTAGGAGAGGCCCAATGTTTAAGGGCTTCACGGTGGCAGTTGTGGCGCTGATTAGTACAGCGCAGGTGGATCAATACCTAACCCACAGTCGGTACACCGACGCGGCTATGGCTATGCTGCGGCAAATCAGGCACGCGTTTGGATTTTGAAATGTCCCTCGGGGACGGATTTGAGGCGCATGATGGAAGGCATCTCATGGGCTGATCTCGACGCCAATGAGCAACGCGCTATTGCGGTATTGGGAGCCGGACTTTCTATCGAGCTGTGTGACGCTGTTGCTCTCGTGACCTTAAGGCGGCTCGGGCTGATCGTCGGGTCTCATCTGACCGCTGCTGCGCACGAGTTGCGGAGGCGCATTGTTCTAGAAGAACTCAGTAGGCGTGATTGCAAGCTTGAGAGTTATGAATGAGGCTCTGGGAAATGTTGAGAGCGATTGAACAGATCGTCGAAGGATACGTTTCGCTCAAGGACCAGAAGTCTCTCGACGAGCTTCGGATGCAGCGCCGGAAACTGATTTCAGACCTCAATGCGTGTACCGGCATCGACTGCACGAGCACTATCCAGCAGATTGAGGAAGACATCGTCGTCATCGAGACTGGACTGGCGCGGTTGGACGGCGCGACGGCGAGATAACCGGTCGCTCTGTGTTCACGTTCAACCTGTTGGCCCGTAGGTTGCGGAGGTAATAGCCTTGTCGCTCAACGGCTGACTTGATTTCCTCGCTGACCTTGAGAACTCTTTTTCTGCTCTTGCGCCATTTATGTGCAGAGCAAAGCACGGGGACGGCAGAGCCTGTGCTTAGAACGAGCAAGTCTCGCTTATCATTGCGATAGACATCAAACATTTTTGCCCCGCAGTTCGTATGAACTAAACAAGAAATATGTTTCGGTTGTCTCAATAGACCAGCTTAGTGTCTCGGATGTCGTCGCGGGTTGTAAATGTGCAACGTCCGGGATTTCTTCAACCTGTTCCGGATTAGGAACGAACTGGTGCAAGCTATGCGCGGATGCTCGAAATCCCCGTTGCGATCACTGCAAAAAGAATTCGCGCCCAAAGAGCTGACTGTGTTTGCGCCACCGGCCGGGGACGGCGAATTGATCTGCGCTCGGTGCATCGAAATCAAGCTCCGCCGAACCATCGCGAAGCTGCCGCTCGGCGATTACTGATGCCCCCAATGCAGCATTCTCGTGATGTCGGTTCCGGTTGCCGAAGTAGCGGTTGACCCCGCAATGCGGGATTTGATCGCCTAGTTTGGCTTCAACTCACTGGCCTTCCGCACGTGTAGTCCTACGATTTCAAGGGCCAGATCATCTTAATAGCGAGCGCCATCGCGATAAAGCAGACAACCCACAGAATTATCGGCCCGGACGCCTCTTCGAGCTTTAATCCCGGCAAGGTTATGATGATCTTACCAGACACCTGCCGGAACAACGTAACCATTACGAATGCGCCAGCGGCGGCTGCGGGCAACCCAACAATGGCAGCGTAGTGCTCCCGAAGAATTTGTATTTGCCAATCCGATCTGAAATTTGCAATCCAAACCGCGAAAGCAGCAAGAAAGCCAAGCGCAATGACAACAACCGCCGCCCAAAATGCGACTGTTTGATACCAGTCCATGTCTGCCATTTCAGCCCCACCGACGCCCCAGAGAATTCGACCAATATGCTCTATTCAAACGATGCTAGATCGACCGTTGTCGCAGCGGGGTAGTCAAAAGCAGGCTGCTCGATCATTTCGTTTGAACAAACTATCGGCTCTAGCGGTGAGTTGGAGAGCAACCGAATTCCGCCACAACCGCGTGAGCAAATACGCGGATGCACGAAATCCCCCGCTGCGATCACTGCGAAGACGAGTTCGCACCTGAAGAGCTAACAGTTCTTGCGCCACCGGCCGGGGACGGCGAGCTGATCTGCGCTCGGTGCATCGAAATCAAGCTCCGTCGAGCTGTCGCGAAGCTACCGCGTGGTGATAACTGATGCCATCCATGGAGACCTGATTAGCGCTGCTCACGGCCGCTGCATGAACTTCGCCCTATCCCAAGGCGCATGCCATCAAGACATCGCGCTCGTGCTTAGTCTGAATCAACAACATGCCTCTTACCGCGAAGCCGAGCAGCAACAGCCCGCGAAGTGATCGCGGAGCACAGCGCTAGCGCCTCGATGCCCATCAGGGCCGGACCAGTTCGAGCGGGAACACCGGATAGCCTCTGCCGGGCTCATACGACAGACCAAGAAAGGCATGGGTTATCATGGCGGTGTTGAAGCTAGCGCCTTTCAAGAAACGTTCGACGTTGACGCTATCCAAGAACATCTCATCGGTGTGAATGACCAGCACATACCGTTCGTAAGATCGGGTTAGCTTTGCCGAGTCTTTTGCTACCAGCAGTGCTTGAAGCGCGGCAATTAAATCATCGCGTTCCCAGATAAAATAAGCCTCAGGTCGCTCGGGGGTTTCGCCTCTCGAACGCTGTCTCACCGCTTTGATGGATCGCTCAAGTGTGGGGCGATGAACTAGCTCCGTAACCTCAACTCCAGAAAATGTGCCGTCTAACGTTGCTTCGCAATCGGGCGGGTCTTGGTCCAGCGACCTTAAACCCTCAACTTGAAACCCGGCCCCCTCAAGTATGTCGCGGGCAATGCCACTTTCAGCAATTGGCTTGTCGCGCCAAAACCAGAAGCAATTCCACTCGCGCCTATTGGCCAGAACCAACTGTTTGAAATCCTCATCGTCGTCCATTTGAAAATGATCCTTCGCGTCTCAGGACAGTCGGGGGTGTGTACACTGTACAACGGCGGAGCCCCGCGCGGCTGAGGTTCGTGGCTTGGCTATTCAGCGCGACCACGTAGTCTCGAACTCTTTGAACAGCTCCTTGCAGTCCCATCGGCTGTCTATATGAACTTGCCAAGTACCCCCACGCGGGCCAAGCATTTCTCGCATTTGGCCGTCGATTTCTTTAAGTGCCGATGACGAGCGTTGGATTCCAGTTGCGTAGATGCTGACATTGCCGCCTCTTGCGGGTAATGCGGCGCGCAACAATCTCATGTTCTGTTCATGAAAGTGACAGCCTAGAAAAACGATCCGCTCAGCGGCCGACACTTTGTCGGCCAGCTTTTGCAAGAGCTGCGCATCTGAGATTTCCTCGTTGAACGTAGTGATGTGATTCCAGAGGTGGACCAAATCGCGAGCCTCCGGTTTTCGGCCGAACGCAAAACCATGCCCCTTATCTTCCCACGGCAAGTCTGCGACCTTTCCGTATACATGGTTTATGTCGAGTCTCGCATTGATGATAGCGGCGGCGTCTTTTTCCGGCAGGTGGTAGGCGTGTTGCAGCCCTATAAGAAGGAAATGCTCAAGGGTCCTGTCGTAGTTGAACGAGATCACGTTGAGCTTGTCGAAGATGCTTTCAAGATTCTTGCTTCTAATGATGCCGGTTTCCAGAATTGACCAAAGTTGCTGAAACCACGATTGGCGAACTTTTGCCGGGTCGCGAAAAACAAGCCCGCGTGGCGAACGCGAATCGACGTACATGTCGCAACCGTTCTCGCTCTCAAGAATGACCTGCGCGATGGCAAGTTTGCCGCACTGCTGCACTAGCGGTTGGTCTTGATGACGATTCAGATAACCGTCGATCGACGAAGACCAGCCGACTAGTCCTTCAGCGATTTGTCGGCCAGCGTGATAGTAAGGGTTCGGATCGGCGCGGTGGTCAGCTTCTCTAGCGAGCAGTTTTATTGCCTCCGCCGTAAGATCATTGCCGCTCCTTTTGCGGTATCCGTCTTCGAAGCTGATGTTCACATACTCCGCGATCCGGCGGGCGAGCTTATCGCCCATGGGCATCTGAATATCGAAACCGGCGCCCGCGCCGATTATGAAGAGGGTCCTTCGTCCAAGCATCAGGGCCTCTGCTTTGGTGGTTTTGAAAAGTTGATTCGCGCGGGCCAAGGGTGACACAATGCAGAATAGCAACGCGAGGATCGGGACGCTTGTCCCGGTTATTCACAAGGCTTGATTACTTTCCGTGGTTTCGCAGTTGCGAGCCACGCCCCACGCCGAAGACGGATCTGAGAGGGACCGTATGACGTTCTGGCGACGACTATTTGGTCTTGAGCAGAGCGCCAGCCTTGTGCCTGGACGCGGTTGGATCGTGCCGGTAGTTGGCGAATCGAACTATCAAGGAGTGCTGGAGTCGCTCTATCGGGAGCACGGGGGGACGGAGCACGACGTCAAAGTGACCGCAGGGCTGGTGCCGGAGGATGGCAATGCGTTCGATTCGAACGCGGTGCGGGTTGAGATCGATTCGTGCTTTGTTGGTTATCTCCGGCGAGACATGGCTCTGCAATACCGGACGGCACTAGGCCAATTCGCCGGCCAATGCAGCGCCAAGATCGTCGGCGGCTTTGAGCAGGAGGACGGCACTTCGGCTTTCTTCGGCGTCAAGCTGAACCTTGCGTGGCCACCGCGCATCAAGTGACGGATGGGTTATTTCGGCCGCACCTCCGCGTCGCGCTGGCCGCACTCCAACACCCCACTGAAGTCTCTACTGAAGACACTCTTACGATCGAGGTCGGCCCCAGGGCGACGCTTCCGGTGTGCTTCCGGTGAGAATTTCCTGGGAAGCAAAAACTAAAGAAAACCTTAGTTTTACTGGCGCACCCGACACGATTCGAACGTGTGACCTTTGCCTTCGGAGGACAACGCTCACTCGATTCTGGTGGGCGGCCTTCAAAGATTGATTTGACCAAGTTAACCGAGCTCCAGGCTCGGGCGCCCGTTCCTTGGCCTAGAAGTGGCGTCAAGGACGGCACGCGGCTTTCAGGGGGCATCGGGGAACCCGTCGGCGGCAAGCCGCCAGCCTGCGGCGCCTTGCCGGACCGGCGACCGCCCGCCTGGGGCAGCTTTGGGTCTTGGGCTCTGTAACCTGGGTCGGGCTCGGGGACGCAGCCTTTTTAAGTTGTCAAACCTCTTATCGGCACCTCCAGACAGATGGCCGTACTGGGGGTGGATCCGGGGGTCACTTCAATTATATCGACAAAACTTCAATCAATTCAAATATATATGGCGGAGAGAGTGGGATTCGAACCCACGGTACGGTTTCCCGCACACACGCTTTCCAAGCGTGCGCCTTAAGCCACTCGGCCATCTCTCCGGAGCGCCTCTCTTGAAGGGGCGCCGATGATTTTGCAAGGGATCGAAGGGGAATCGGGTGAATTTTCCGCAACTTGTTGTATTTGCAAGATAATATCTGTCGTCATACATGTCATGGCCGGCCTGGCGGCTGAACCCGCGGCGGGTTTAGGACGACGATTCACACGAGAACGCCAACACGACCGGGGATGCCATGACGATCCGCAAGACCATCACCGTACTGGGCCTGATATCGGCCCTTGTCCCCGTCTTCGCCGTGCCGGCCCTGGCCCAGGTCTGCACGCGGCAGGGCGTCGATGTGAGCTGCAACGACGGGCGGCGCGGGGTGCTATCCGGCGATGCCATCATCTGGCCGGACGGCACGCGCTCGAGCTCGACACCGCATCCAAGCGTGATCATCGGCAACAAGAGCTCGGTGCATGTCGGGCCCGGCGTGTTCGTCGGCCAGGGCAAGGGGGTGGTGCCAATGGACGATCCCAACGCGCCGAACAAGCGGCAATGCGCGATCCTGGATGGCGTGTCGTATTGCTATTGAACTGCTATTGAAGCTCGTTATTTGCGGCTGGCCGTCATGCCCGGGCTTGTCCCTGCGCGGCCGAAGCCGCTTCGGCCGCGCAGGGGGACAAGCCCGGCCATGACGCAGGATCCTAAATCAACCGCACGCCTGATATCGCCGACCTCAGCCAGCGCAGTGCTTGCGGCGGCTGCGCTGCGAGCGGCGCTTCCACGGCCTTCTCGGTCCGGCATTTTTCCAGCTCTGCGACGAAGTCGGCCGACCATTGCTGGATGGTGTGGCCGCGCAGCTTCTTCATCATCGCATCCCAGCGCATCTTGCGCTCGGTGAGCGGCATTGCGGCCGCCACCGCGATCGCGCGCGCCATGCCGTCGATGTCGTGCGGATTGACCAGCAAGGCGGTATCGAGCTCGTTGGCCGCGCCCGCAAACTTCGACAGCACCAGCACGCCGGGATCGGCGGGATTCTGCGCGGCGACATATTCCTTGGCCACGAGGTTCATGCCGTCATGCAGCGGCGTCACCACGCCGACCTGCGCTGTCCGATAAAGGCCAGCGAGCACGGCCTGGCTGAAACCCTTGTTCAAATAGCGGATCGGGGTCCAGTCCACTTCGCCGTGGCGGCCGTTGACGTCGGTGACGAGACGCGCGACATCGTTCTGGAGATTGCCATAGGCCTCGATCGCGCCGCGCGATGGGTTGGCGATCTGAAGCAGCGAGATGCTGCGCGCAAACTGCGGCTGATCCGTCCAGAGCCGGTCGAATGCGCTGATGCGGTTGACGAGACCTTTCGAATAGTCGAGGCGGTCGACGCCGATCGCGAGCCGCTCGCCGTTGAGGCTGCGCCGCAGCCGCGACACATCCGGATGCGATGCCGATTTCGCGGCATAGGCTGCGAACTTCTCCGCATCGATCCCGATCGGGAATACCTCGCAGCGGGTGCGGCCATGCTGGGAGATCGCAACGCCGTCCTCGATGGTGAGGCCAAGCTCGCCGCCGACATAGCCGAGGAAGTTCTGGCAATCCTCATTGGTCTGGAAGCCGAGCAGATCGTAGGCCAGCATCGCCGTGATCAGCTCACGATGATTGGGCACGCCTTGCATTACCGCGGCGACGGGCCACGGCGTATGCAGAAAGAAGCCGATCGGATCGTTGACGCCGAGATCACGCAGTTCCGCACCGAGCGCGAGGAAGTGATAATCCTGCACCCAGAACGCGGTCTTGGTTTTTCGGAAGCGCATCAAGGCGCGCGCCATGAAGGCGTTGACCTCGCGATAGCTGACATAATCTTCGCGGGAGACGCGAATCAGATCGCTGCGCGAATGCAGTGCCGGCCACAGCGCCGAATTGGCGAAGCCTTCGTAATAGCCGCCGTAATGCGCCGCCGGCAGATCCAGCGTCGCAATCGCGCCCGTTCCCAGTGCTTCGATCTCGGCGAATGGCTCCTTCTGATGACCATCACGCACCCGGCCCGAAGATCCCACCCAGATCGCGCCCGAATGTTCCACCACCGGCAACAAGGCCGCCGCGAGGCCGCCCGTCATGGGCTCGTTAGGCTTGCCGCGCGCGACGCGATTCGAAACGACGACTAAGTTCACAGGTCGTCCCCTCCTGTTTCATTCCACCCCGTTTAACTGCCGTTCATCAATATGGTTCCTGATCATCGTTTCAACGAATTGAAACCAAAATCGGGCGCGCGCGTTGGAACTGGTTTCGCTTGTGGGAACCGGGAATTTCACTGCAAAGACAGCTTTTGCGGCGATGTTGCGCGGCACTCATTGCGGCCGCATGGGCGCCATCCCCAGAGCTTCATGTCGGCGGCGTGGCGCTGCCTTGGTTTCACCTTGGATCGAGCAGGCGGGCAAGGAACGCGCGGACGTCGCTCGGGGCGTCGAAATGGCCGTTCACGCCCATGGCACGGCGGCCGACCGAGAAGGCAAGCCCGTTCATGTCGGGCATGATCGCGAAGACGGTTTCATCGGTGACGTCGTCGCCGATGAAGATCGGACGCCGCCCCTTGAATGGCTCCCGCTTCATCAGTTCACGCACGCCGGTCGCCTTGGTGAATCCGGAATGCTTGATTTCGCAGACGAACTTGCCGGGCAGCACCTCGATGGGCGCATTGGGCAGGTCGGCGCGGATCACCGAGACGGATTCATAGATCGCTTTCTCCGCATGCGGCGCGAGGCGGTAATGCAGAGCGAGCGAATAACCCTTGTCCTCGAGCAGAATGCCCGGGCTGAGCTTGGCGATGGCCGCCAACCGCCGCTTCAACTCCTTGTCCAGCGGCGGCGCGTGCACGGCATCGGCCTCATTGTCGACCGACAGTCGCATCTCGGCACCGTGGCCGGCGACGGCGCGAAACACGTCGGGCGCGAAGATCAGGTCGATGTCGTTGAGCGAGCGGCCGCTGACCAGTGCCAGTGCGCCGGAGGTGCGCTCGGTCAGATGTTTCAACGTTTCCGATAGCCCCGGCGGCACCCACACCTCGCGCGGGGTCGGCATCAGGTCGAGCAGGGTGCCGTCGATGTCGAGCAGAATTGCGGTCTCGTTGAGATGCGGCACGAGCGCATGCGGCACCGGCACCGTTTCGGGCGTGTCGTCGTCGAATACGGTGGGCTGCTGGTCCAACGCCATTTCTGCAAGTTCCGATTTCATCAGTCTACTCCATAAAGGCGAGCGGCCGTGCGATTTGTTCGAGCGATTTGCGCTCCGCCGCAACGGCATAGCGCCACGCCACGATCGCGGCCGCGATCATCAGGGCTGCCCCCAGCAGATAGCCGGCGAACACGCTGGTGCGTGATCCCGTGTCGATCAGCGCGCCGAACAGCGCCGGCCCGATCACGCCGCCGATACCGGTGCCGACCGCATAGAACACCGCGATCGCCAGCGCGCGAACTTCGAGCGGAAAGGTCTCGCTGACGGTGAGATAGGCCGCGCTCGCGGCGGGCGAAGCAAAGAAGAAGATCACCATCCAGGCGACGGTCTGACCCTGCGCGGTGAGCACGCCGATGGAGAACAGATAGCCCGAGATCGCCAGCAGCAGGCCCGACATACCATAGGTGAACATGATCATGGCGCGGCGGCCGAGCGTATCGAACAGCCGGCCGAGCAGCAGCGGCCCGAGGAAATTGCCGGCAGCAAAGGGGAGCAGGTACCAGCCGACGTTTTCGGCACTGATGCCGTAGAAATCGGTCAGCACCAGCGCGAAGGTGAAGAAGATCGCGTTGTAGAAGAACGCCTGCGCGCTCATCAGAACGAGGCCGACCAGCGCGCGCTGCCGGTACATCGAGAACAGCGTGTGCACGACCTCGCGGATCGGCGTGTGGTCGCGCATCTTCAGCCGGATCTTGGGGAAGCGCCCCTCGTTCGTATGGTCGCGTCCGATCACGGAGCGCTCGATCTCGTCGACGATCGCATGAGCCTGATCGGGGCGACCATGGATCATCAGCCAGCGCGGACTTTCCGGAATCCACATTCGCATCAAGAGCACGACGAGACCGATGCTCGCGCCGATGAGATAAGCCAGACGCCAGCCGAGATCGGGCGCGATCACGGCGGGATCGAGCAGCACGATGGCCGCGACCGCACCCATCGCGGCGCCGATCCAGAAGCTGCCGTTGATGACGAGATCGGTCCAGCCGCGATAGCGCGCCGGCACCAGTTCCTGGATGGTCGAGTTGATCGCGGTGTATTCACCGCCGATGCCGGCACCGGTGAGAAAACGAAACAGCGCGTAGCTCGCCACGTTCCACGACAGAGCGGTCGCGGCCGTCGCCGAGAGGTAGAGCGCCAGCGTGATGAAGAACAGCTTCTTGCGGCCGATGCGGTCGGTGAGCCAGCCGAAGCCGAGCGCGCCGAGCACGGCACCGGCGAGATAGGCGGAATTGGCAATGCCGAGATCGAGGTTGGAGAAATGCAGCGACGAACTCTGCTTCAGCGCGCCCGAGAGCGCGCCGGCAAGCGTCACCTCGAGCCCGTCAAGGATCCAGGTGATGCCGAGCGCGAGCACGACGCGGGTGTGAAAGCCGCTCCAGGGCAGCGCGTCGAGGCGCGAGGGAATGCTGGTCTCGACGATGCGATCGGCGGCGGCCGCCGCGACCACAGGAGCATAGTTCGGCGCTGGGCTTTGCTGCAATGCCATCGGGTTGTTGTGTCTGATCAATGGACGTGCCCCCGGCTCACGTGTTGTGGACGGGGTCGATCCGATCATCGGGGTGCGGCATTCCGCCTGCCACCTGCGACAACGTCTGCGGCGAGACCAGGTTCCCACGGGCACGGCCCTTCCTGCCGCTGGTTTCCGATGGGCCGCAAGGAGTTGACGCATGGCTCATGTCAGAAAGACGACACAATCCCGCAAAACGGCCGCGCGCAAGAAGACCAGCGCGAGGCGCCCCACGACGGCGCGCAAGAGCACCAAGCGCGGCGCGCCGAAGCGCTGGTCGCAGCGCGTGACGAAGCAGAGCGACGCGCTCGACCTCAAGCAAGGCGTGTTCAAGCTGACCAGCGCGAAAAAGATCGCGGCCTCGCTGAAGCGCTCGGCCGAGCACAGTTCACGCCGCAAGACCGGTGCTTATCGCTCGGCGCTGTCGATGCTGACCTTCTACATCAACCGCGCCGGCAAGACGCTGCCGAAGACACAACGCGCGCGGCTGGAGAGGGCGAAGGTGGAGCTGAAGCGGGAGTTTGGAAGGGAGTGAGGCCAGGTGGCGCCGCTGTCGTCCCCGACAAGCGAAGCGCAGATCGGGCCCCCCGCGCGAGCGCTTGCGCTCGTCGCGATAGCCACCGGGAGAAGTTTGGCGACGACTCGGAGTTGCCGGCTT
>NZ_JALBGZ010000069.1:0-14997 GCF_023006515.1 Bradyrhizobium sp. PRIMUS42 | reverse complement strand
CGACCTCGCGCGGCGGCAGCGGCTTGCCGTCCACATCCAGGATCGCGATCTCGACGCCCGGCAGGGCCTTGCCGGCCGAGCGCATCCGCTCCAGCCCTTCGACGTGATCCTCCGGCGGCAGCGCGACGATGGTGCCGGTGGTCTCGGTCATGCCGTACAATTGCACGAAGCCGCATTTGAAGACCTCGATGCACTCCTTCAGCAGCGCCGCCGGTATAGGCGAGGCGCCATAGAGCATGTATTTCAGCCGCGAGAAATCGACCGTCCTGGCGCGCGGCTGCCGCACCACGAACTGCATCGCGGCCGGCACCATGAACAGTTTTGTGATGCCCGACTGCTCGAAGAAATCCAGCACCTTGGTCGGATCGAACTCGCGGGCGATCACGCCGCGGGCGCCGTGATAGAGCCCCATCACGCCCCAGCCGGAGCCGCCGATATGGAAGACCGGCATGGCCACCAGCGACACGTCGTCGGTCGACCACCGGTTCCACTCCGGTTTATCCTCGGCATTGCCTGATTGCACGAGGTTGAGGAAGTTGGCATGCGACAGCATCGCGCCCTTCGGCTTGCCCGTGGTGCCGGATGTGTAGAGCTGGATCGCGATGTCGCGGCTGTCGATCGGGACCTTCGGATCGTCCCCGCTCTGCGCATCGCGCCACGCCGCAAAATCCTGCCACTCCGGCGCACCGCCCTCGGTGGTGATGATCGTGCGCACGCCCGGCAGCTGGTTCTTGATCTGGCGGACCTGTGTGATGAACTCCGGCCCGACGAACAGAACCGGCGCCTTGCAGTCTTCGACGATGAAGGCAACCTCGGGCCCCGCCAGCCGCCAATTCACCGGCGCCATCACCACGCCGGCCTTCATGGAGCCCAGCAAGAGTTCGAAATAGAGATCGCTGTTCTTGCCGAGATAGGCGATGCGTTCGCCCTTTTTCACGCCCATCGCGAGAAGCGCGTTGGCAACCTTGTTCGTGTTGACGTCGAACTCGGCAAAGCTGGTGACGCGGCCCTCGAACTCATAGGCGGTGGCGTTGCCGCGGCTCGTCGCCCGCTCGCGCACCATGTCGGCGAGGTTCGCCAATGGCTGTATGGACATGTTTCTCCCGTGGCGTCTTGTTTTTATGCCTGGGAGTGTGGCGTCATCTGCGGGTGAAGACAAGGCGGAGAGGGGAATCGATGGTTCCGTGTCCCGGACGCGCTGCAGCGCTTGCGCTGCTGCGCAGAGCCGGGACCCATTCTCCTGTGTCCGCGAAGCGTGCTAGGCCCCGGCTCAGCAGCGCACCACGCCGTACCGGACGATGTCCGCATCGCCGGGGGCGCGCTGCGCTGCGTCCGGGGCACGAGCGAGCATCACCCCCGCTTCGCCCGGTCCTTCTCGTTCTGCGCCATGATGCTCTCGCGCGCGGTCTTCCAGTCGTCGTCGCTCCAGTCGCGGAGCTGGTAGAAATTGCCGCCCATGGCGAGCGCCTGCGCGCCGTCCATGGCGATGGTCTCGCCGGAGATCCAGTCGCAGCCGCCGGAGATCAGGAACACGGCGACGTTCTGCAACTCCTCCATGGTGCCGACGCGGCCCATCGGGTTCATCGCCTTGGTGCGGGCGCCGGCCTCGTCGCCCGGCTTGATCCGCTTGCTCATGCCCTCGGTCGGGATCTCACCCGGCGCGATGGTGTTGAGGCGGATGCCGTATCGGCCCCATTCGGTCGCAAGCGACATCGTCATGGCGTGGATCGCCGACTTGCTCATCGCCGACGGCACGACATAGGGCGAGCCGTTGCGCACCCAGGTGGTCGTGATCGACACGACATTGCCGGGCTGCTTCAAGGCGATCCAGCGCTTGCCGACCGCATGCGTCACATAGAACGTGCCGTGCATGACGATGTTGGCGACCGCGTCGAAGCCGCGCGGCGACAGCTCCTCGCTGCGCGAGATGAAATTGCCGGCGGCGTTGTTGATGAGATCGGTGAGGGGGCCGTCGCGAAAGATGGTCTCGATCATCTCCTCGACAGCGAGCGCGTTGCGGATGTCGACACCATGGCTGGTGACGCGGCCGCCATACTGATCCATCAATTCGGTCGCGGTCTCATCGCAGACGATCTTGCGCCGGCCGCAGATGTGCACCTCCGCGCCGAGCTGAAGGAAGCGCGCTGCCATCGACTTGCCGAGACCTGTGCCGCCACCGGTCACGAGAATGCGCCGGCCGGCCAGAAGATTTTCCTTGAACATGGCTGTTTCCCCCGTAGGGATTGTCAGTTAATTGGTCGATTGACTAAATCCGGCTACCAGCGTCCTGTAAAGCGGCACTGAACAAGAACAGGGGAGAATTCGTCCATGGAAGAGCGCGTCTCGATCTCGATCTCGGAAGGCGTCGCCGACGTGCGCCTGGTGCGCGCGGACAAGATGAACGCGCTGGATCAGGCGATGTTCGAGGCCCTTGTCGCCGCAACCGACCGGCTTTCGAAGGAAAAAGGCGTGCGCGTGGTCGTGCTGTCGGGCGAAGGCCGGGCCTTCTGCGCCGGGCTCGACATGGGGCGTTTTGCCGCCATGAAGGAGAAGGGCGGCAACGGAATTCCGGGTGGCGAAAATCGCGATCTCACCAAGCGGACGCATGGGCAGGCCAACTTCGCGCAACAGGCGGTGTGGGGCTGGCGCCAGCTGCCGGTGCCTGTGATCGCGGCCGTGCACGGTGTCGCCTTCGGCGGCGGCTTCCAGCTCTCACTCGGCGCCGACATGCGGTTTCTCTCGGCGGACGCGCGGATGTCGGTGATGGAGATCAAATGGGGCCTCATCCCTGATATGGCGGGCACGCCAATCCTGGCCTCGCTCGTGCGCGACGATATTTTGCGCGATCTCACCTACACCGGCCGCATCTTCTCCGCGCAGGAGGCGATGACGTACGGCCTCGCCACGCGCATCTGCGACGACCCGCGCGCCAGCGCCCTGGAGGTCGCGCGCGAGATCGCGGGCAAGAGCCCGGATGCGATCCGCGCGGCGAAGCGCCTGCTGAACAATCTCTCGGTCGATCCGGGTCCTGCACTGCTCGCCGAGTCGGTCGAGCAGCAGAAGCTGATCGGCAGCGCGAACCAGACCGAAGCTGTGAGATCGAATCTGGAGAAGCGCGCGGCGAAGTATGCAGACTAGCAGTTCCCCGTCATTCCGGGGCGATGCGAAGCATCGAGCCCGGAATCCATAACCGCGATCGGGAGTATGGATTCCGGGCCTGCGGCTTCGGGCATCACGGAATGACGACCGTAGGTTTGGCCGCATTCTCGAACCCGACGAAAGATCGGAAAACAAAAATGAGCGAAACGTCAGACTTCCTCGGCATCGTCTCCGGCGAGCGCCGACGCACCCACACTGAAATCGCGGCCCGTGCGGACCGCATCGCCGCCGGCCTCGCCAAGATCGGCGTCCGCCCAGGCGATTGCGTCTGCATGCTGATGCGCAACGACATCGCTTTTCTGGAAGCCGCCTATGCCGCGATGCGGCTGGGTGCCTATGGCGTGCCGATCAACTGGCACTTCAAGCCCGAAGAGATCAACTACATCCTGAACGACACCGGTACCTCGGTGCTGATCGGGCATGCGGACATGCTGCACGCCCTGCGCGATGCCATTCCGAAGGGCGTCACCCTGCTGAGCGTGCCGACGCCGCCGGAGATCCTGTCCAACTACAGGATCGATCCGGATCATCTGGCGACACCTGGCTTCGCGATCGATTTCGAATCCTGGCTCGCGCAGCATGAGCCCTATGACGGCCCAATCGTGCCGCAGCCGATGAACATGATCTACACCTCGGGGACGACAGGCCATCCCAAGGGTGTCCGCCGCCACGCGCCGACGCCGGATCAGCAGGCGGCCGGCGAGCGCATGCGCGCGATGATCTATGGGCTCAAGCCCGGTGCCCGCGCGATCCTGCCGGGCCCGCTCTATCATTCCGCGCCGAACTCGTTCGGCATCCGCGCCGGCAAGCTCGGCGGCGCGCTGGTGCTGATGCCGCGCTTCGAGCCGGAGGAATTCCTGGAGCTGATCGAACGTTATGGGATCGACACCATCTTCATGGTGCCGACCATGTTCATCCGCCTGATGAAGCTGCCGGAGGAGGTGCGCAGGAAGTACGACGTCTCGTCGCTGCGCCACGTCATCCATGCCGCAGCGCCGTGTCCCTCCGACGTCAAGCGCGCCATGATCGATTGGTGGGGGCCGGTGATCTACGAATTCTATGGCTCGACCGAATCCAGCGCGGTCACCTTCGCCACCTCCGAGGACGCGCTGAGAAAGCCGGGCACCGTCGGCAAGATTTCGCCCGGCGCGGAGCTGCGCTTCCTCGGTGAAGACGGCCGCGTGCTGCCGGCTGGTGAGATCGGCGAGATTTATTCGCGCATGGCCGAACTGGCCGATTTCACCTATCACAACAAGCCGGAGAAGCGCGCCGAGATCGACCGCGACGGCTTCATCACCTCCGGCGACGTCGGCTATATCGACGAGGACGGTTACGTCTTCATCTGCGACCGCAAGCGCGACATGGTGATCTCGGGCGGCGTCAACATCTATCCGGCGGAGATCGAATCGGTGCTGCACGCGGTGCCCGGCGTGCATGATTGCGCGGTGTTCGGCATCCCCGACGCCGAGTTCGGCGAGGCGCTCATGGCCGTGGTTGAGCCGCAGGCGGGCGTCACGCTGGAGGCCGGCGACGTCCGCGCCGCGCTGAAGGCGCATCTGGCCGACTACAAGGTGCCCAAGCACATCGAGATCCGTAGCGGGTTGCCGCGCGAGGATTCCGGAAAAATCTTCAAGCGCCGCCTGCGCGATCCCTATTGGGAGCAGGCGGGGCGCAAAATCTGACAGTGCCGTAGGGTGGGCAAAGCGGAAGCGTGCCCACCAGATTTCGCTTACGGAGACAGATCGTGGGCACGGCGCAAGCGCGCCTTTGCCCACCCTACGAGATACTGACAGCAGCCCGGGTGAGAGGAAGCGATACCCGGGACAGTGAAAGATAAGACCCCGGATGTCGCTGCGCTCATCCGGGCTACGCCGCCGTCTTAGCAGAGACAGATTTCGACCCTATATAAGCGGAACCATTGACCTCCCGGATCATCCCATGGCTCCCGTTTCCATCATTCTCAACATCCTCTGGATCCTGATCGGCGGCGCCTGGATGGCGTTCGGCTGGCTGATCGCCGCGATCATCATGGCCGTCACCATCATCGGCCTGCCCTGGGCGCGGGCGGCGTTCAACATCGCCGTCTACACGCTGCTGCCGTTCGGCTCGCGAGCGGTCAGCCGCTACGATGTCACCGGCATGAGCGATATCGGCACCGGCCCGCTCGGGCTGATCGGCAACATCATCTGGTTCGTGCTCGCCGGCTGGTGGCTGGCGCTCGGCCATCTCGTGACGGCACTGGTCCTCGCGGTCACGATCATCGGCCTTCCCTTTGCCTGGGCGCATCTGAAGCTCGCCGGCATCGCGCTCTGGCCGATCGGCAAGGTGATCGTGCCGGCTTGAGGCGAAGTCGTCGTTCGTAGGATGGGTAGAGCGCCAGCGAAACCCATCAAACCGTCCGCCGATGACGAAGCAAGACGGGTTTCGCAAGGGCTCAACCCATCCTGTGCTGCGTACATCAATGGGCATGCTCCCTCAGGGACGAACGCGAATGATCGTATTCCCCTTGCGTCGCCCGGTCGGGTTTAAGGCAGCGACCGCATCGTCGAAGATCGAGACGTTGCCGATGTTCGTCCGCAGTCGTCCGTCCCGCACCCGCTGGACGATCTCACTCAGTTGGGCACGATCGGCCTCGACGACAAAGTCGACCGCCAGGCCGTCGGAGGGGCGCGCCTCTGCGGGCCCGACGATGGTGACCAGTGTTCCTCCGGCCCGAATCAGTTCTGCGGACCGCTTCTGAATGTCGCCGCCGATGACATCGAACACCAGGTCGACTTTGCCGATGTCTTCCAGGGCGTCGTTGTCGAGGTCGACGAACTCCTTCGCGCCGAAGCCGAGCACTGCCTGACGGTCGGCGGCGCGTCCGGAGCCGATGACGTGGGCGCCGGCCTCTCGCGCGAGTTGCGTCACCATGGAACCGACTGCGCCGGCCGCGCCGTGTGCGAGGACGCTCTGCCCCGCCTGAAGACGACCGTGCTGGAACAGCCCTTGCCATGCGGTTAGGCCCGAGACCGGCAGGCTTGCGCCCACCGTGAAGTCGACGTCACCGGGGAGCGGCGCCAGGTTGCGTGCCTCGATCGCCGCATACTCGGCGAGCGTGCCGTCGCGATACCAGTCCGCGAGGCCAAACACCCGCTGTCCTACCGACAGCCCCGTAGTGCCATATCCGAGAGCGGTGACCACTCCAGCCAACTCGTGCCCAGGGATCGACGGTGTTCGGTCACGCTCGAGGCGATCGGTCCAGGTCGAGGGCCACGTCAGCTCGGTCGGAACAAACCCCGACGCATGAACCCGAACAACGACGTCGTTTATCGATGCCTGCGGCTCGGGCCGGTCCACCAGTTTCATCCCTGCCGTTCCCGCCGCCCGTTCCGTTACGACGATCGCCTTCATAGGATTATCTCCTCGGTCATTGTCTCCTGGTGCAACTGCTGCAGGCAGCGTGAACGCGCCCGCTATCCACAAAATGCCTGACAGTGTGGACGTGTCTGCGATCTGCGCTGTCTGCATTGACCGGGGCTCCCACTGAGACTGTCGATCGGGATCGCTTCGGTCGTGGTACTAGCAGGTAGATGCGTTGGGCCTGGTCATGAAACCAGTACCAAGATTGCAAATTCTTGCTGTACCAAGCGCATTGAGACGGCGAACAGATTGAGCTCGTAGGATGGGGAGAGCGCCAGCGAAACCCATCAATCCGTCCATCGATGTCGAGGTATGACGGGTTTCGCAAGGGCTCAACCCATCCTACGCGCCCTGCGCTGCGATGCGAGCCCGCTCGGTCGGTGCTGCCCACACAATTCCTCGCGTCACCCGACGGGCGACACACGCCACATGCAGGTCAAGGGCGCGCCTCCCAGATATTCTGATTGACCGAATTCGTTGTTTCGGGTAAACCGCAACACATCCCGGCCCGTCAGAGGGACGTTTCGCGATCGTCACGATACGTAGGCCGGGATGCGATGGACGCGGCAGCGCCGGCGCGTGACGGGATGGCAGGGCGGGCGAACCTCGTGAGCCATCACGATCCGCGGCACGACCCGGTGCGGTCACAGCGTTTCTTTTCGGCGTCGGGGGCGAGCACGCGCGAGCCTTCGAAGTTTGGGAGGGGACGTCCGCGGACGGCAAAAGCGTGTGGTCCTGACGCCCGGGGTCTGTGCGTCAAGGCTTGCGGTGATGAAGCGGCCCAACCGGGCGCGCGCATCAGTGATCCGCAAGGCGACGGGGGCAATAGTGCATCGCTCCCCGGGGAGAGCGCGCCATAAGCCGTAAAACCATTGCGCAGGGAAGGCCGGGATGTCCCGGCGTCACCTGTGGTCACCCCGCGTGCGTTCTTCGCGTGCGGACCCTGGGTGCCCAGCCGGCACCCGGCCTTCCCTGCGCCCTTTCTTCCTGATGAGGGCGAAACGGACAGCAAAGCTCGGGCGGAACGCGCCGCGAGACCGCGAAGGCATGTTTATTGACGAGATTGCAGCACTCGTGCCCCGGACGCAGCGCAACGCGGCGCGTCTTGGCAGCGTGGTGCGCTGCTGAGCCGGGGCCCATATTTCGGCAGTATGCTTTTAGTAGCTTCCTGGGTCCCGGCTCTGCGCATTTACGCGCGTCTTCGATTCTTAAGGGCGTTGCAGCGGGTCCGGGACACGAGCGGCGACGGCAGTGTGCGGCGCTCCCAAGTTCATCTTGCGCTGCGGTAGAAAAATATCGCACACTCGACAGGCCGGGGAGCCGCAGGGAGCTCTGCAAGGAGAGCGAGCCATGTCCCTCCAGACCATTCCATCCGATAGCGCTGAGCCGCGCCCCAACCGTCCCGAGGACGTTCAGGCCACGGAAGCGGAGACGCGGCTGCGGGACGACATCCGCTTGCTCGGGCGCATCCTCGGCGACACCGTGCGCGACCAGGAGGGCGCCGACGTGTTCGACCTGGTCGAGCGCATCCGGCAGACCTCGATCCGGTTCCATCGCGACGAGGACCGGCTTGCCCGCCGCGAGCTCGAGCAGATCCTGGACGGCATGTCGATCCCGGACACCCTGCGGATCGTGCGCGCCTTCAGCTATTTCTCGCACCTTGCCAACATCGCTGAGGACCACAACAACATCCGCCAGATGCGCGCACGCAGCGCCTCGAGGAGCGGCGGGGCAGGGGTGCTCGCGGGCACGCTGGCGAATGCCAAGAGTGCGGGCGTGAGCGCGTCGGAACTGCGGAAGTTCTTCAAGGGCGCTCTCGTCAGCCCCGTGCTGACCGCGCACCCGACCGAGGTCCGCCGCAAGAGCACGATGGACCGCGAGATGGAGGTCGCCGCGCTGCTGGATCGGCGCGAGCGCGTCGCGCTCACGCCGGAGGAGGCAGATGCCAGCGACGAGCAGCTTCGCCGCGAGGTGCTGACGCTGTGGCAGACCAACCTGTTGCGCCGGACCAAGCTCACGGTGCTCGACGAAGTCGCCAACGGCCTGTCGTTCTACGATTACACCTTCCTGCGCGAGGTGCCGCGCCTGGTCAACGCGCTGGAGGACCGGCTCGAGGAGGGCGGCGAGCAAGCGGCGGGCGAGCTCGCCTCGTTCCTGCGCATGGGCAGCTGGATCGGCGGCGACCGCGACGGCAATCCCTTCGTCACCGCCGACGTCATGCGCGGCACGCTGCGGCTGCAGTCGAGCCGTGTCATGCAGTTTTATCTCAACGAGCTGCACGTGCTCGGCTCGGAGCTGTCGATCGCGGCCCATCTGGCCGACGTCTCCGAGGAGCTGCGTAACCTGGCGGAGCGCTCGCCGGATACCTCACCGCACCGGAGCGGCGAGCCCTATCGCCTCGCGGTGTCAGGCATCTATGCGCGCCTGACCGCGACGGCCGAAATGCTCGAGGTCGAGATCACGCGCAGGCCGGTCGGCAAGGGCGCGCCTTACGGGAGCGTCAGGGAGCTGCAGGCCGATCTCGACGTGCTGCACCGCTCGCTGATCTCCAACAATGCGCGCGTCATCGCCCGCGGCCGGCTGCGGCTGCTCCGGCGCGCGGTGGATTGTTTCGGCTTCCATCTCGCCCGGCTCGACATCCGCCAGAACTCGGCGGTGCACGAACGCACCATCGCCGAGCTGATGGATGCCGCCAACCCCGGCATGTCCTATCTCGCGCTCGGCGAGGATGCCCGCATCTCGCTGCTCACGAACGAGCTGCGCTCGACGCGCGCGCTGGTCTCGCCCTTCGTCAAGTACAGCGACGAGACCATGGGCGAGCTCAACGTGTTCCATGCGGCCGCGGAGGCGCATGCCAAGTTCGGCTCGGACGCCATTCCCCAATGCATCATCTCGATGTGCAAGGGCATGTCCGACATGCTCGAGGTCGCGGTGCTCTTGAAGGAGGTCGGCCTCGTCCATCCCTCCGGCCGCAGCGCCATCAACATCGTGCCGCTGTTCGAGACCATCGAGGATTTGCAAGCCTCAAGCGGCATCATGGACCGCATGCTGTCGCTGCACGATTACCGACGCCTCGTCGACAGCCGCGGCAGCGTGCAGGAGGTCATGCTCGGCTATTCCGACAGCAACAAGGATGGCGGCTTCGTCACCTCGGGCTGGGAGCTCTACAAGGCCGAGATCGGTCTCGTCGAGGTGTTCGAGCGCCACCACGTGCGCCTGCGCCTGTTTCACGGCCGCGGCGGTTCGGTCGGCCGCGGCGGCGGTCCGAGTTATGACGCCATCATCGCCCAGCCGGGCGGCGCGGTGAACGGGCAGATCCGCATCACCGAGCAGGGCGAGATCATCTCGTCGAAATATTCCAACGCCGAGGTCGGCCGCAACAATCTGGAGATTCTCGCCGCGGCAACGCTGGAAGCGAGCCTGCTCAATCCGCGCCAGAGCGCGCCGCGCCGGGAATATCTGACCGCGATGGACGAATTGTCGAACCTCGCCTTCAAGGCCTATCGCGGCCTCGTCTACGAGACTGACGGCTTCGTCGATTATTTCTGGGCCTCCACCGTGATCAACGAGATCGCAACGCTCAACATCGGCAGCCGTCCGGCCTCGCGCAAGAAGACCCGTGCGATCGAGGATCTGCGCGCGATTCCCTGGGTGTTCTCCTGGGCGCAATGCCGCCTGATGCTGCCGGGCTGGTACGGCTTTGGCAGCGCGGTCGAGCAATGGATCGCAGATCATCCCGAAAAGGGCATGCCGTTCCTGAAAGAGCTCTACAAGGAATGGCCGTTCTTCCGCATGCTGTTGTCGAACATGGACATGGTGCTGGCGAAAAGCTCGATCGCGATCGCCTCGCGCTATGCCGAGCTCGTGCCGGACGAAGCCCTGCGCGAAAAGATCTTCGGCCGCATCCGCCGCGAATGGCATTCCTGCATCGAGACGCTGCTCGACATCATGGGGCAGGACCGGCTGCTGCAGGGCAATCCGCTGCTGGAGCGCTCGGTCCGCCACCGCTTCCCCTATCTCGATCCGCTCAACCACGTGCAGGTCGAGCTGCTGAGGGAGCACCGCGCGCAGAACCCGGACGAGCAGGTGCTGCGCGGAATTCAGCTGACGATCAACGGGATCTCGGCGGGGTTGCGGAATACCGGTTGATCTCATCCCGTCGTTCCGGGGCGCCCGAAGGGCGAGCCCGGAACCTCGAGATTCCGGGTTCGATGCTTCGCATCGCCCCGGAATGACAGTCTGCACTCAACAGAAATGCGCCCCCTGCGTCTCCACATAGACCGCATACAGCGACTGGCTCGCGGTCATGAACAGGCGGTTGCGCTTCCTGCCGCCGAAGCAGACATTGGCGCAGGTCTCGGGCAGGAGGATTTGCCCGATGCGCGCGCCGTCGTTCGGTGCGAACACCTGCACGCCGTCATAGCCGGGTCCGACCCAGCCGGCACCGACCCAGATATTGCCTTCGGTGTCGACGCGCAGGCCGTCGGGGAAGCCCGACTTGCCCTCGAGCTTCATGTCGATCAGCCGCTTCGGGTTCGAGAGCTTGGCTCCGTCGATGTCGTAGGACCACACCACATTCTCGGCCTGCGGATAATGCGTGATGCCGGTGTCGCAGACATAGAGCTTCTTGTAGTCGTGGCTGAAGGCGATGCCGTTGGGCTTGAACGGCTCGTCCGCGACCTTCGCGACCTGCCCGGTCTGGGGGTCCAGGCGATAGACCGCTTCCTTCTGATGCGGCTGCAGCGAGCCGGTATTGGCGAGCTTGCCCTCGTAGATGCTGATCGCGCCGTAACCGGGATCGGTGAACCAGATTGCCTTGTCGTTTGGATGCACGACCATGTCGTTCGGGCCGTTGAGCGGCTTGCCATTGGCCTGCTCGGCCAGCGTCGTGGTCGAGCCGTCATGCTCGTAGCGGACAAGGCGCGTGCGCTCGGCGCTGAGCTGGCGTCCCTCGGTGTCGAACGAATTGCCGTTGGCCTCATTCGACGGTTTGTGGAACTGCTCGGAGATGTGGCCGTCGTCGTCGAGATAGCGAAGCTGCCGGTTGGCCGGGATGTCGCTCCAGACGAGATATTGCCCCTGCGCATTCCATGCCGGCCCCTCCGCCCAGAGGCAGCCGGTATAGAGCCGCTTGATCGCGGTGTTGCCGACCTTGGCCTTGAAGCGCTTGGGGTCGATGGCGACGATATCAGGGTCGGGATAGCGTTGCGGCTCGGCATTGGCGCCGAAGTCGCGGGCCTCGGCGCGCGAGGCGAGGGCAGTGGCCGCGAGAGCCGCCGTGCCTTTGAGGAGAGTCCGGCGGCCGAGGCCGCTCGTTACAGCGGTGTCGCCGGAGTTGGTCACTATTCTTGTCATGGTTTCCTCCCAAAGTTGCGTTGGGAGGGCACCATTCGCCCGCATTCGGGCGTAAAGCGGGGCGATCTCCGGCCGAGACAACCAGAGATCGCAGGGCAGGGATGCCGGAAATGCGGCTGGACGGGATCCCTACACGGGATCCCAGGTGAAGATGTCGGCCGAGCGGTCGAGCTTGTAGAACGAGCCCTTCAGCGCCGGCATGCCGTGTTCGGCGATCGACTGCGGCGTCCAGCCTTCGGCCCGCTGCACCGAGCGGATCGGCCTGTTCTGGCTGAACAGGAAGATCTCGTTCATGCGCACGCCAAAGATCTGGCCCGTGACGTCCTTGGCGGAATCGGAGATCAGATAGCCGCAGAGCGGGGCGATCTTTTCCGGTCCCATCTGCTTGATCTTCTCGACCCGCGCCTTCTCCGCCTCGGTCTCGGTCGGGATGGTACCGATCATGCGGGTCCAGGCGAACGGCGAGACGCAGTTGGAGCGGACGTTGAAGCGGCCCATGTCGAGCGCGATCGACTTGGAAAGACCGACGATGCCGAGCTTGGCGGCGGCGTAGTTGGCCTGGCCGAAGTTGCCGATCAGGCCGGAAGTCGAGGTGAAGTGCACGAAGGAGCCCGACTCCTGCTCGCGGAAGATGCGCGCGGCGGCGTGGCTGACGTAGAACGAGCCCATCAGATGGACCTTGATGACGGCCTCGAACGCCTCCACGCTCATCTTGTGGAAGATCATGTCGCGCAAAATGCCGGCATTGTTGACGACACCGTCGAGCCGGCCGAAATGGTCGGTCGCGGTCTTCACGATCTTGCTGGCGGGGATGGCTTCGGCGACCGACTCGAAATTGGCGACCGCAGTGCCGCCGCGCTTCTTGATCTCCTCGACGACTTCTTCGGCCGGTGCCGCGTTGGCGCCGGCGCCGTCGGAGGCGCCGCCGGGATCGTTGACGACGACCTTGGCGCCTTCCGCCGCACAGAGCAGCGCGATCTCGCGCCCGATACCGCGGCCTGCGCCGGTGACGATGATGACCTTGTCCTGCAGTGATTTGCTCATGTGGGTGCCTCCTGTTGTGCCCGTCATTCCGGGATGGTGCGAAGCACCAGACCCGGAATCTCGAGATTCCGGGTTCGCGCTGCGCGCGCCCCGGAATGACGGTGCGTTACTTCTCGTTCGTAAACACGATCGTGCCACTCGCGGCGAACATGCCGCCGACGCCGTGACACACCGAAATCCTCGCATTCGGCACCTGCGCCGGCGCGATGCCGCGCATTTGCCGCACGCTCTCCTGCAGCGCGTACATGCCATACATGCCCGAATGCATGTAGCTCAATCCGCCGCCATTGGTGTTGAGCGGCAACTTCCCGCCGGGGCGCGTGTTGCCATCCGCGATGAACTTGCCGGTCTCCTCATGCGGCATGAAGCCGAGATCGCCGAGGCCGAACAGCGGCAGATGCGCGAACGCGTCGTAGATCATGAGATGGTCGACATCCCCGTGCGCAATGCCGGCCTCCTTGAAGGCCAGCGGCCCCGCGGTCTTGAACGCGCGCGAGGAATTGAAGGTCTCCATCTGGCTGACCATCGGCGTTTCCACGCTCTCGCCGGTGCCCATGATGTAGACGGGCTTGCGCGGGAAATCCCTGGCGCGCTCGGCCGAGGTCAGGATCAGCGCACCGCCGCCGTCGGTGACGAGGCAGCACTGCAACAGGCGAAACGGATAGGCGATCATGCGCGAGTTGAGCACGTCGGCGACGGTGATCGGGTCCTTCATCATCGCGCGCGGATTCTTCGCCGCCCATTCCCGCTGCACCACGGCGACCGAGGCCAGCTGCTCGTGCGTGATGCCGTAGGTCTTCATGAAGCGCAGCACGGGAATCGGGAACATGCTGGGCGGACCGTAGACGCCGTAGGGCGCCTCGAACTGGCCGTTGAGGCTGTCGGCCGGCGTCGAGCGCGGCAGCTTGCCGATCATCGACTTGCCGCTCTCGGCATGCGTGATCAGCACGGTCTTGCACAGGCCGGCCTCGATCGCCGCGGCCGCGTGGCGGACGTGCAGCATGAACGAGCAGCCGCCGACCGAGGTGCCGTCCACCCAGGTCGGCTTGATGCCGAGATAATGGCAGACCTGCTGCGGCGTTTCGACCGCGGTGGCGAAGCCGTCGATATCGGACAGCTTCAGCCCGGCATCGGCGATGGCATTGAGCGCCGCATCGGCGTGAAGCTGAAGCTGCGAGGCGTTGGGGATGATTCCAAGCTCGGTGGTCTCGGCCGCGCCGACGACGGCAACCTGGTTGCTGCGCATGGTCTACCCCTTCGCCGGACGGAAGACGGGGAGGGTGATCTTGTCGTCGAGCGCCTGGAAGGCGACCTCGAGCTTCATGTCGAGCTCGAGCGCTTCCGGCGTCTGCGGGCAGTCGATGATGTTGCTCATCAAGCGCGGCCCCTCGTCGAGCTCGACCACCGCGATCGCATAAGGCGGCGTGAAGCCGGGCGCGGCGGGACGATGGTTGATCACGTAGCTGTAGAGGAAGCCCTTGCCGCTCGCCTTGAAGACTGAAACCTTGCGCGAGGCGCAGGACGGGCAGAACGGGCGCGGCGGGAAGTAGACATGCGCGCAGGCGTCGCAGCGTTGCAGGCGCAGTTCGCCCGCCTTCGTGCCGTCCCAGAAATGCTGGGTCTCCGGCGTCGGTTTCGGTCGCGCGCGCTGCGGTTCGGCCATCTCGGCGGCTCCTCCAAGAGACAGGCTTCACGCCTGCCTGTTTCGATCTTGATGCGACAATCGACCATGGTGCGTCAACGGTCCAGCAATACGCATGCATGCCATCATGCGCACAATGCTTGTGTCGAACTGAGGCAGCGCTATAGATTGCGCGCGACAATATTCCGTGAGACAGACATGCCCGAATTTCCGACACTGGCGAAGCTCGCCGAGGACCTCGAAAGCGGCCGCACCACCGCCCGCAAGCTGGTCGAGGCCTGTATCGCCAGGATCGCCGATCCCACTGGGGAGGGCCAGCGCGCCTTCATCCATGTCGACAAGGACGCCGCGCTCGCGGCCGCCGACGCGATGGACGGCCTTCGCAAGGCCAAGGC
>NZ_JALBGZ010000699.1:0-3233 GCF_023006515.1 Bradyrhizobium sp. PRIMUS42 | reverse complement strand
CTGCCGATGGTCGCCTCGAGCGATGCGCCGCGGTTCAGGCGGTGGTCGGGACGGCTGGAGACGCCGTCATGGGAGCGGTTGAAGGCGCGCGGCGCGCAGGCCGGGCTGACGCCGTCGGCGATATTGCTGACGGCATTCGCCGACGTGCTGGCCTCGTTCGGCGGTAAGTTGCACTTCACGATCAACCTGACCCTGTTCAATCGTCGCGAACATCATCCGGAGATCGACGCGATCGTCGGCGACTTCACCTCGGTGAACCTGCTGGAAGTGTCGTTGGCAACGCCGGAGACGTTTGAGCGGCGGGCGCGGCGTCTGCAGGGACAATTGTGGTCGGACCTCGACCACAGCCGGGTGAGCGGGGTGCGGGTGATGCGGGAGCTTGCCCGGATCGGCCGCGGCCGTGTGCTGATGCCGATCGTGTTCACCAGCACGCTGGGCCTTGCCGGCCATCATGCTGCATTCCCTGAGCCGATGCGGCTGGTGGACGAGATCTCGCAGACGCCGCAGGTGGCGCTGGATCATCAGGTGAGCGAGAGCGAGACCGGACTGAACTTCGTCTGGGACGTGGTCGCGGCACTGTTCCCTGCGGATTTTGTGCCGGCCATGTTCGAGAGCTATTGCGGCTGGCTGCGGCAATTGTCGGAGGATGAGGGAGCCTGGCAGGCGGTGTCGCGCAATCTCGTTCCGGCGGCGCAACTGGCCGGCCGGCTGGAGGTGAATGCGACCGCGGCGCTGTTTTCGCCGATGCGGCTGCACGAGCTGTTCCTGTCGCAGGTTGCGCGGCGGCGGGATCAGCCGGCGGTGATCAGCCCGGCCCGGCAGTTGAGCTATGGCGAGCTGGAGCAAGGCTCGGCCAACATTGCGGCGCGGCTCTGCGCGCTCGGCCTGCGTCCGGGCGAGCTCGTCGGCGTTCTCATGGAGAAGGGATGGGAGCAGATCGTCGCGGTGCTTGCCGTCTTGCGTGCGGGCGCGGTCTATCTGCCGGTCGACCCGGGCCTGCCGCCGGAGCGGGTCTCACATCTGCTGCAACGTGGCGAGGTCAGGTTCGTGCTGACGCAGTCCTGGCTGGAGGATGCGTTGGCGTTGCCCGAAGGCGTGCAGCGCCTTTGCGTGGCCGCTGGCGATCTGGACGCGAGACCGGAGGATTGGTCCGAGATCGAGGGCTCTGCCAACGATCTAGCCTACGTCATCTACACGTCGGGCTCAACCGGTCTGCCCAAGGGGGTGATGATCGATCATCGCGGCGCGGTGAACACGGTACTGGACATCAATCGCCGCTGGGCGATCGAAGCCGGAGACCGGGTGCTCGCGCTGTCGTCGCTGAGCTTCGACCTGTCAGTCTACGACATCTTCGGCCCGCTCGCCGCCGGCGGCGCGATCGTGGTGCCGGAAGCTTCGAAGCGGCCTGATCCGGCGCATTGGGTGCGGATGTGCGCGCGGCACGGAGTGACGGTCTGGAACTCGGTCCCTGCGCTGATGGAGCTTCTGCTCGAGCATTTGCAGCAGAGCGGCGAGAAGGCATCGCTGCCGCTGCGGCTGGTCATGCTCAGTGGCGACTGGATTGCGGTGACGCTGCCGGACCGGCTGCGCAGCGTCATCGGAAGCGCGGCGGTGGTCAGTCTCGGCGGCGCGACGGAAGCATCGATCTGGTCGATCGGGCGTGAGGTCGCGGCGGTGGATCCCGGCTGGGTCAGCATTCCCTATGGCCGTCCGCTGCTCAACCAGACCTTCCACGTGCTGAACGAGGCCGGTGAGGAATGTCCGGAATGGGTCAGCGGCGAGCTCTATATCGGCGGCGCCGGCGTGGCGCTGGGGTACTGGCGCGATGGCGGCAGGACGGCCGAGCGTTTTGTGCCGAGCCCGTATGGCGATGGGGCGCGGCTGTACCGGACGGGCGACCTCGGGCGCTGGCTGCCCGGAGGCGAGATCGAGTTCCTGGGCCGTCGCGACTTCCAGGTGAAGGTGCAGGGGCATCGCATCGAGCTCGGCGAGATCGAGGCGACGCTGCTGCGCCATGACGGCGTGAAGGACGCCGTGGTGATCGCACGCGAGGACAGCCCGGGCGACAAGCGGCTGGTGGCCTATGTGACGGCGGCCGATGGAGCGGCGCTGGAGACAGGCGAGCTGCGCGAACATCTGAAGCTGCGGCTTCCCGACTACATGGTGCCGTCGGCCTTCATGGTGCTGGAGGCGCTGCCACTGACACCGAACGGCAAGATCGACCGCAAGGCGTTGCCGTCCGTCGGCGGTTCGATGGTTCGTGGGTCGTATGTGGCACCGCGGAGTGCAACGGAGGAGGTGCTGGCGCGGATCTGGGGCGAGGTGCTGGGGCTTGAGAGGGTCGGGGCGCAGGACAACTTCTTCGAGCTCGGCGGGCACTCGCTGCTGGCGATGCGGATGTCGGCGCGGCTGAACGAGGCGTTCGGCGTCGAGCTGCCGCTGCGAACCCTGTTCGAGACACCGGTGCTTTCGGGTCTGGCGGAGCAGATCGTCGCGGTGCCGGACGAGCAGCGCGTGGTGTCGGCGGTAATCGCGACGGATCCTGCGGGCAGGTTCGAGAAGTTTCCTCTGACCGACGTGCAGCAGGCCTACTGGATCGGGCGGACGTCGAGCTTCGCGCTGAGTGGAGCGGCGCACAGCTACAGCGAGTTCGAGTTCGAGCGGCTCGATGTCGACCGCTTCGAGCTTGCCTTGCGCAGGCTGATCGAGCGGCACGATATGCTGCGGATGGTGGTGCATCCGGATGGCGAGCAGCAGGTGCTGGAGCGGGTGCCGCCCTATTGTCTGCGCAGGGCGGATCTCCGCGGCATGGCGGAGGCGGAGGCGGAGGCGGAGCTTGCGCGCTGGCGCGATCGGCTATCCCATCAGGTGCTGGACAGCACCTGCTGGCCGCTGTTCGAGATCGGCGTGTGCCTTCTGGACGGCGGCCGGGTGCGGCTGTTCGTCAGCATCGATCTGCTAATCACGGATGCGGGAAGCAGGTCGGTGATCATGCAGGACCTGGTGCGCTTCTATGCGGATCCGGCTCAGCAAGACCGTGCGCTGACGCTTTCGTTCCGGGACTGCGCGTTGGCGCAGAAGGCGGCGGAAGCCGGCGAGGCCTACCGGCGCGATCTGGCCTATTGGCCGGGTGCGGCTGTTCGTCAGCATCGATCTGCTAATCACGGATGCGGGAAGCAGGTCGGTGATCATGCAGGACCTGGTGCGCTTCTATGCGGATCCGGCTCAGCAAG
>NZ_JALBGZ010000698.1:0-3245 GCF_023006515.1 Bradyrhizobium sp. PRIMUS42 | reverse complement strand
GCCGCGCGATCGCGAGGCCAAGGCCGGTGCCGCCGAACCGCCGCGCGATGCTGTCGTCCGCCTGCACGAAATCCTCGAAGATCCGCTCGTGCATGTCGGGGGCGATGCCGATGCCGGTGTCGCGAACGATGATGCTCAGCAGGATATGGTCGTCATGCCGCTCGGCGACCGCGTTCACGGCGATTCCGCCCGATGGCGTGAACTTGATGGCGTTGCCGATCAGATTGAGCAGGATGCGATTGAGCCTGACAGGATCGCCGTGCACCGAGGCTTGGACCGACGCATCGCAGGCGAGGTCGAAGGTCAGTCCCTTGCCGAAGGCCTGGGGGCGCATCAGTTCGGCGGCCGCGTCGATGAGCTGGTCGAGGCGGAAATTGCGCGGCTCAAGGGTTTCGGTGCTGCCCTCCAGGCGGGCATATTCCAGCACTGCATCGACCAGTGCGATCAGCGTTTCGCCCGACGCCGCGGCGGTCGCGAGGTGGCGCCGCTGCGCTTCACTCAGGTTGCCGTCGTCGAGCAATTGGAGCACACCCATCAAGCCGTTCAGCGGCGTGCGCAGCTCGTGGCTGACGACGGCGAGGAAGCGCGATTTGGTCTCATTGGCTTGCACGGCAGCGTTGCGCGCGCGCTCGGCGGCATCGTGCTCGGCAAGGGCGTGATCGCGCGCCTTCTCCAGCTCGGAGGTGCGCTCGATCACCTTGCGTTCGAGCGTCGCGTAGGAGTCGCGCAGATGCGCCGCCATCCGGTTGAACTGGTCGCCGAGCGCTTCCAGTTCGTCGCCGGTCCTGATCGCGAGCCGCAGGCCGAGATCGCCGCTGCCGATCCGCCGCGCGCCCTGCGTCAGGAGCTGGATCGGTCCCGTCATGCGCCGGCTGAGAAAGAGAGAGACCAGCACCGCACCGACCAAGAGCACGACGAGGAGAAAGGTCGAACGGCCGATCGATGCGTAGATCGGCGCGTAGGCCTCGGTGAGCGGCAGCTCGACGAACACCAGCCAGCCGAGCGAGGGGACCGTCGCATAGGTCGAGAGCACGCGTTGACCCGTCAGATCCTCCTTGACCAGTCCGCCTGCCGCCGGCCCCACGCCGTCGAGCGCGGCGCGGACGTCCGCATGGCCGGAGAGATCGCTACGCTGAAGCGCCCGCCACGGATCGGGATGCGCGATCAAGACCCCCATGCGATCGACCACGTAGGCCTTGCCGGTGTTGCCGACCCTGATCCCGGCGACGAGGTCCCAGATGAAGCGCAGATTGACGTCGGCGACGATCACGTCGGGATGGCGGCCTATGCCGCGCGTGGCAAGCGTCATGTACGGCTCGGTGTCGCCCAAGAAATAAACCGGTCCATAATAGGCCCGGCTTTCATTCGCGCCGCGGAAGGCGGGGGAAGCGGAGAGGTCGACGTTGCTGCCGACCTTGTCGGCGACGCGGCGCGACACGCGCACCCGCTCGCGCCCTCGCGGGTCGATCTCGGCGATCTCCGCGATCGCCGGCGAGAGACGCAGGAGACGGATCGCGTTCAGGCGCTCGTCTTCGTTGGTCGACAGCTCCGGCGGCAGGCGCGAGAGCCATCTGATCTGGTTTTCGATCTGGCCGACGAACTGGCCGATCTGGATCGCGGCGGACGCTGCCTGTTCGCGCTGCGTTGCCGCCAGAAGCTGCTTCTGCTCGCGATAGGAGAACCAGACGTCGAAGCCGGTGTTGATGGCGAGGGCGGCAAAGGCGAGGGCGACGATCGAGTAGAGATATTTGCGGAATAGCCGGCCGGGAGGCGTCCGCAATGGTCCCTGGTCGACCGTCTCGTTCACTCGCGGATCTCGTCGGCGCGCGCGAGCAGCGTGAACGGAATGGTCAATCCCAGTGTGCGAGCGACCGTGCGGTTGATCAGGAGCTCGTATTTGCGCGGCGACTGCACCGGAAGATCACCTGCCTTGGTGCCGCGCAGAATGAGATCGACGTAATCGGCCGAGCGCACCTCCAACGTCGCCCCGTAGCTCATCAACCCGCCCGCATCCATGAAATAATAGAACGGGTAGATCGTGGGCACGCGATATTTGTCCGCCGCCGCAACGACCGTCTGTCGGTTGACGACGAGGAAGCTGTCGACCAGGGCAATCATGGCCGCCTTGGGTGGTTCGGCGAAGCGCCCAACGGCTGCGTCGATGTCCGCAAGCGTGTTGACGGGCGCAGGGACGACAGCCACGCCGGATTCGGCCGCTTGCTGCTCGATCGAATCGAGGAAGAAGCGTCCCGCCCGAGGCGCGCTTGTGGGGTTGAACAGCACGCCCACGCGGGCGATATCCGGCACGGCCTCCCGGATGAGTTGAAGCCATTTGCCGCCCATATCGGCGGTGCTGTTGGTGAAGCCGGTGACGTTGCCGCCGGGATGGGCAAGACTTTCGACGAAGCCATTGCCGACCGGATCGTTGGCGGTCGCGAACACGATCGGAATCGTCTTGGTGGCGGCAAGGACCGCCGTGGTTTCGATCGTCGACCCCGTCAGGATCACGTCCGGCTTGAGGTCCAGCAACTCCTGAATGGCCGCCTTCAGCCTCTCCGGTGGGCCGAAGCTCGAACGAAGCTCGAGGCGGAAGTTGACGCCTTCGACCCAGCCGCGCTGTCTCAAGCCGGCGACGAGGCCGCCGAGGCGCGAGGTCGGACTGTCGATCATGCTCCGCCTTGTCAGTTCGTCGTCGAGCCGCAATGCGGTCAAGGAAGCGACGATCCGCATGCGATCCGACGTTGCGCCGAGCGCCGTCCATCCTGCGGTGGTTGCGCCCACAAGGCGAATGAAGCCGCGGCGATCGACCGCGAAAGCGGAACGCCGTTCGGTCATGGATTTCTTTGCATGATGGCTTGCCCCAGCTCGGATGCTTAGCGCGAACGGCCGGTGTCCACAATTGATCAAAAAATGCGCTTGTGAATGTTCATTCGCAGCGTTTGGCAGCCCGATACCGTATTCCTACGCTGCCAAAGAGTCGCTGTTTCGCGTGTTGTCTGCTCCGTGCCGCCTTGTAACGCCTTGTGGCGTTGCAGCATTTTCCGTCCCGGTTGCGACGACGGCTCGGGGAAGCCATTTCGCAGCTGCCGATTTTTGAAGCGTTGTTTCAAGTTGTTTTCGAAGGTTTTCGATGCGCAAAATCTATCTCATTCCGGCCGTCGTCGGCCTGTTCACCTCCGTTGCAGCCGGGCCGCTCGCGGCCCAGGGCGCCGTGCCGAAGCAGAAGCCGGCACCGGCACCCAGAG
>NZ_JALBGZ010000697.1:0-3252 GCF_023006515.1 Bradyrhizobium sp. PRIMUS42 | reverse complement strand
GATCGCGAGGCCCAGGCCCGAGCCGTGATAGGTCTTGGTGAGCTGGCTCTCCACCTGCTCGAACGGGCGGCCGAGCCGTGCCAGCGAATGCGGCGCGATGCCGATGCCGGTGTCGGCGATCATCAGCACGATCCTGTCGTCGAGCTGCCGGCTGCGCACCACGATGCGTCCGCCGTCGGGCGTGAACTTCACGGCGTTGGAGAGCAGATTGACGATGATCTGCTTGGTGGCGCGGCGGTCGGCGACGACGGAGATGGATTTTGCGATGTCGGCGTCGAGTGTCAGGTGCTTGTCCTGGGCGCGGCCGGTGACGACCCGCAGGGATTCCGCCAGCGTCTGCGCCAGGTCGAGCTCTTCCAGGTCGAGCTTCATGCGGCCGGCCTCGATCTTGGACATGTCGAGGATGTCGTTGATGACCTCCAGCAGGTAGTGGCCGCTGGTCAGGATGTCCTGGCAGTATTCCTGGTACTTTTCGCTGCCGAGTTCGCCGAACATGCCCGAGCCCATGATCTCGGAGAAGCCGATGATGGCGTTGAGCGGCGTGCGCAGCTCGTGGCTCATATTGGCGAGGAACTTCGACTTGGTCTGGTTGGCCTCCTCGGCGCGGGTCTTCTCGCGCTGGTACTTCTCGGCGAGATCGGCGAGCTCAACCGCCTGGCGCTCCAGCGCGGCCTGCGAACGCTTGAGGTCGATGACGGTGGCCCGCAGGCGCAGATCGTTGTCGACCAGCTTCTGCTCGTGCTCCTTGATGCGGGTGATGTCGGTACCGACCGAGACGTAGCCGCCGTCCTTGGTGCGGCGCTCGCTGATGTGCAGCCAGCTGCCGTCGTCGAGCTGGGCTTCGAAGGTGCGCGCGCCCGGGCCTTGGCTCGCGGTCTCGTTGTGGCGGGTGCGGACCTCCGGCATGCGGCCGACCTCGAGCACGGTCTCGTAGGAGGTGCCGGGAATGACGGCGCTGTCGGGCAGCTTGTGCAGGCGCTGGAAGTGCGAGTTGCAGAGCACCAGGCGGTCGCTCGCGTCCCACAGCACGAAGGCTTCCGGAATGGTCTCGATGGCGTCGCGCAGGCGGAGGTCGGCTTCGACGGTGCGCTCGGCGAGGCTCTTCTGCTCGGTGATGTCGACGGCGATCCCGATCAGGTGCACGCTGGAATCGGTGGCCCCGCGTGTCTTTTCGCAGCGGACGCGGAGCCAGATCCAATGGCCGTCGACATGCTGCATGCGGAAGGTCTGGTCGATGTGGTCGATCTTCTCGGAGATGAGCTGGTCGGCGATCGCGAACAGGTCGATGTCGTCGGACTTCACCAGCGCGTTGACCTCGCCGAAGGTGAGAAGCTCGTGGCGGCCGTCCAGGCCGAGCATCGAGAACATCGACTGCGACCAGAAGATCCGGCCGCGCGACAGGTCCCAGTCCCACAGGCCGCAGCGGCCGCGGTTGAGCGCGGTGTCGATCCGGCCGCGCACGGCGTCGTTGATGAGGTCGCCCTCGCGGGCGCGGGTGGACTGCCAGTGGAAGGCGAAGCCGAGGATCAGGACGACGAAGCCGGTGGTCGCCGACAGCGTCACCGAGAGCGCGGCGTCCGAACCCCAGATCGGCTCGTTGCGCTCTTGGATCACGGTGACGAAGCCGGGCATCGACTTGATCTGCCGCGAGGTCGCCATCGCGGCGTTGCCGCTCGGCAGCGTCATGTCGGAGATGTTGCCGTCGCGCGTCGGCGCCGCGAGCAGTTGCGCCGTGGTGATGGCATCGAGCAGGCGGTCGTTGCCTGAAGGGTCGCTGTCGATCGGGATGCGGGCGAGAACGCGGCGGTCGATGCCGGCCGAGGTGACGATGACGTGGCGGCCCGTGGCCGTGCCCCAGGTCGGGATCAGATCGGGCAGCAGTGCCGGCAGGCTCTCGATGTTCTTGAGCCGCTCCTGCCGCACGGAGGTGAGGCGGTCGATGCGTTCGGCGAGCAGATCGGCGAGCGCTGAGATGTCGTGGCGGATCACCATCCGCTTCTGACGCGTCTGATCGACGACCTGCACGAACGCGCCGAGGCAGATCGTGATCAGGAATGCGATGATGAGCGTCGGCACGGCGCGACGAAGCGCCGGCTCTGCGATCAAGAGCCGATGATAGGCAGGTTTCGCGATCGATTGCGCCAATCCTTTGATCGAATCGGATTGGACGCACGCGTTCGCGGCGTCTGCACGCGACATGCCTTCGGCCCCCTGAAAACCAGCTTGCAACTGAAGTCCGGAAGCAGCCCCACATCGCTTCCGAATCACAGCGATTTGAATCCAGTTTTCGCGGGCTGTCGAGAGTCAACGAATCGTTAACGCGAAATTATTCTTATCCAACGCGCAGTTTGCGCGTCGTGCGCCCGCAAACTCACGGACGCGAGGAGTCCGAAACGAGAACGTGTGACTCCTCGCACATTCTTCGTCTCGTGCGCCTCGTCACGCGCGCGGCGGCTCAGCGTGACTGATCACGCGCTTCACGCTCGGGAACGCGCGCCGCAGCGCGCGCTCGACCGCGTCGACATGCTCGTGCACCTTGATCACGCTCATCGACGGCGTGGCCCGGCAGTGGAAATTGACGATCTCGCCGGCATCGGTGTTGCGGACGCGGACATTATGGATGTCGTGGATCTCGCCGTCGGCGGCATATTCCGTCAGCGCGGCGGCGATGGTCCGCACCCGTTCCGGCGTGGCATCGACCCCGAACGGCAGTTCCGGTTCCAATGGCTCGATATGGACGTCGACCTCGACGTCGTCGCCGAACTCCACCTGGATGTTACGCTCCAGCGTGTTGGCGACGTCATGGGCGGCGTCGAGCTGCATTCCGCCGTCGACCTCGAGGTCGATGCTGACGATCAGCTTGGCGCCGAGATCGTGCACCGTGACATGGTGGATGGCGAGCCCGGAATTGCGCGCGATCACCATGATGCGGTCGCGCACGGTCTCGTTGTCGCGCGCGACCGGCACCGCAGCAAAAGTGAGGTCGGCATCGCCGAACGCCTTGGTGACGGCGGTCTGCGCGTTGCGCTTGATGTCCTCGACCCGGTCGATCGGATAGGTCCGCGGCACCTTCGCGATGGTGTCGATGAACGTGGTCGCCCCGACCATGCGCACCCGCAACCGCTCGATATCGATCACGCCGGCCACGCTCCGGATCGCGGCTGTGGCCTTCTCGTGCGCACCCTCGGGGGCGCGGTCGACCAGCGTCTGCACGGTCGAGCCGGCCATGCGCAGGCCGAGCAGGGCGATCAT